>JAUVRF010000447.1 GCA_030597775.1 Methanobacteriota archaeon
CAGAGGTCGCCCCGGGTCTAGGGAAGGTAGGGAAGGGCGGGCACAGGGCGCGATGGCCGCTCCGCCAGTTGCCGAAGGCTTATTAAGAACCAGCGATCTTTGGGCTCCTGGAGTCGGGTGGGTCTGATGGAGGCACTCCTTTCGCTGGCCATGCCTTGTTCATGGATATACAACCTTGCCAAGGCGCATCCGGTCCGGGTCCTTCTCATCGACACCGTCCAGGCCGATGAAGGCATCACCAAGGACCTGGTGGAGATCAACCTCCGCGAGGAGGACGCCGACGCCGTGATCGAGTTCATCAAGGACTTCGACCACGTGGTGAACGTGGAGATCACCGAGCGGCACAAGGGTCGCCTGCTCGCCATAGTCGAGGTTCGCGATTGCCCCGGCTGCATCTCCCTGGCCACCTCGGACGTGTTCCTGCTGTCGGCCCACACCACCGAGGACAAGCGGATCGAGTGGAAGGTGGCCTTCTCCAACCGCGAGGAACTGGACAAGCTGATCTGGGACATGCAGTCCACGGGCTCCGACGTGGAACTCGTCCGGGTCAGCAATGCCATCGACGACGGTCTGCGGCTGACCGACCGTCAGCTCAAGATAGTCGAGGTCGCCTTCAAGAGGGGCTACTACGACTATCCCAAGCGCATCTCCATCAGGGAGCTCGCCCGCATCTTCGGGGTCAGCACCGCGACGGTCTCCGAGATCCTCCGAAGGGGTCAACGCAAGATAATCAAGGAGCACTTCGAGGGCAAGAAGAAGATCTGACCGGCTTGTCCGACCCCCCATATTCTTCCCGAACAGCTGATTTGTTCGGCACCATTAATATGTAAGAGCCCTAGCATATTGGCGGAACATGGAAGAGAATGGGACCCGGTCAGACGGTAGTGCCTCTCCGGATCCCGTTGGATTCCAGGGGGAACACCTTCCGTGGTGACTGAAGAAGAAGTGCTGGAACTGCTGAACGAGACCGCTGATCCCGAACTTGGCATCGGCATCGTGGACCTTGGTCTCATCGCCGAGTGCAACGTCTCTGGTGACTACGTCACCGTCGCGATGAGGACCACCACACCCCGATGTCCGTTCCAACCATTCATCATGATGGAGGCACACAGGAAGTTGCTCCAGCTGGACGGCATCAAGGGTGTCGAGGTGGAGATCGACAACGAGGTGCCCTGGCGGCCTGACATGATGTCCGACTCGGCCAAGGACCGCTTGGGCTTCAACCCGACCAGGTTGGACATGGGGACCCAGCAGGTGCCCGAGATCCAAGTGGGAGTGGATAGGCAATAGGCCCGACTGCCATGGATGTCGTTGCGACCCTCAGCCCCGACCCTGCGGGCGCCGGGTGCCCTCACCCCTTGGGATACGAACCCGTCCTGTAGATGTGGGAGAGGACGTCCTTCTCCGCCGGGGACAGGTACCGAAGGTCCTTGATGGTCTGTTCCGGGTCGTACAGGACCCTGCGGGGATGGATCTCCCCCTTATCGATGTCCAGCAGGGTGTAGGAGGCCTTGGGGTCGCCGTCCAGGGGGAACCCCACCGAGCCGGGATTGATGAGCGTCGCCCCCTCCACCACGTCACGGATCACCATCTGCTGGTGGGTGTGGCCCAAGACCGCGTAGTCGCAATCTATCGTCATGAAGGACATTCTCAGCTTCTCGGGGTCAGCGTCGGCCATGATCCCCCCGTAGAGCGGATCGCCCGGTGAGCCGTGGACGATGAACAGCTCCTTCCCACCGATGTACAGGCCTGCCTCGTGGCCCATCCCGGCGAGCCACTGGAGGTCCTGGCTGTACAGCTTCTGCCTCGCGTATCCCTCCGCGGCGGTGGCGATGCTCGCCAGGGCGGGATGGCATCGGCAGTCCTCGTGCCAACCGATGGCCCGGTCGTGGTTCCCCGAGGTGGTCACCTGGCACAGGCCCCTTATCATGTCCACGCATTCCTTGGGATGGGGGCCGAAGCCCACCACATCCCCGGCGCAGATGAAGGCGTCGGCATAGATGTCTCGGGCGTCCTTCGCAACTGCCTGAAGCGCCGGCAGGTTGGCGTGTATGTCGGAGAGGAGGGCGATGCGCATCTTGGCGACCTCGGTGGGGATGAATGCCTGCCATACATAGATGTAGATTCCCCTTCCCAGGCATCCCAAGCATTCCTGGCCGGCGGGCAAACCTTTTAATATGGCCCCTTCTTTACGTGAGACGCCCGGGCGACCCAGGGTCGCCTGCGATGAATAATGAAGCCCCCTCTGGGGGTCGAAGGAGAAGGTGTATCCATGGCAAAACCGATGTATGTCAGGTTCGAGGTGCCCAAGGAGCTTGTCAACCAGCTCTACGAGGTCGTGGAGATTGCCCGCGACTCGGAGAACGGCAAGATCGCCAAGGGCTCGAACGAGGTGACCAAGGTTATCGAGCGAGGCCAGGCCAGTTTCGTGGTCATGGCCGAGG
>JAUVRF010000224.1 GCA_030597775.1 Methanobacteriota archaeon
CAAATGATGCTGGCCCGTCACTTGACCCCTGTCCCTTGGCGTTTCCTCAGGAAACGGCGCCGGTCCCTCATCGTCTCGGCGGGCAGCAGGTCGGGCACGATCCTGCTCATTGTCCAACGGAGGAGGTAGATGCCGTAGACCGTCGCGATGCCCATGAGGAGCACTCCCAACTCCCAAACGGGATAGACGCCAGGTTGGGTGTAGATGGAGGATGCCATTGCCATCCACCAGAGTACGTTGAGGACGACATGGAGCGCGATGGGCATTGCCGCCAGCCTCCAGAAGGTGCCCTCGTAGGCCCCGAGACCGAGGAGCATCCCGGTGGAGCCGTACACGGCGGCGAAGGGGAAGGACGCTGCGATGTATGCGATGATCACCCAGGCGTTCACCTCGGCCGTCGGGTGGGTGAAGGACCGGTAGAACCAGAGGGCGGCAAGCATGGCCCCGTATCCAAGGCTGAACGCGGTGGTGTAGAAGGTGGTCTCCATCTTGAGGGAGAACTTCGAGGAGTTGAACAGCACGACCCGTAGGAAGGTGTCGAACATGGCGAACCCTAACACGAATATGATGATCGATGTGGCGTAGGTCTGCAATGCCCAAGGGTCCACCACGACGTGCATCACTCCCACGAAGACGCCCACCGACATGCCGATGACGAAGGAGAAGAAGACGGACTTCTCATCGAACAGTCCCTCGAAGGGACCCAACATGTAGAAGAACAGGATGAGCGCGGGGATCGCCCCTATCATCATGGCTATGAAGACACCGAGTTCCACGCATCCCCCGAGGATGGGGACCGATATAAAGGTTGCTGATTTACCCGGTGCGGACACCTGACGGACATTCGCTCACCCCTGTGCAATATTAATATATCATGGAGTGCAGGAATATTATCAGAGATGACAGAAGAAAACACCCTGAAGCCTCTAACAAAGAGGGCGACCCGCTATCTGTTACCAGATATGAATCCATCTCTGGTAGCAAACCCCCCCGGGAATGGATTCATACATGGTGTGAAAAACCGATTTATATATTTACACGTTATACCTAACCTCTCGCATCCCAGGGGGATGGGATACACCCATTAGGGAGGGCAACCGGATGACGGATACCGACCAGGAAGCTTACTCGCTCGAGAAGGGCCAAGAACGTGCCGATGACAAGAGCGTTGAGCGGACGATCGAGGTCGAGGTAGACAAGGAGGATAAGGACCAGTTGCCTCCCGAGGTGAAACCAGCTCAGGGGGAGTCCCAGGAGTCGGCTCTCGATCTCTCGGACAACGCCCGCCACGTACTTGCACGCAGGTACCTCAAGCGGGACAACGATGGTAACGTCGTTGAGGAGCCGGAGGAGATGTTCCACAGGGTGGCGAACAACATTGCCCAAGCGGACCTCAAGTACGATCCCGAAGCCGACGTACTGGCGTTGGAGCAGGAGTTCTACGATCTCATGACATCGATGGAGTTCCTGCCCAACTCCCCCACACTCATGAACGCTGGAAGGGAACTGCAGCAGCTGAGTGCCTGCTTCGTCCTTCCGATAGAAGACTCGATGGACTCGATATTCGAGGCCGTCAAGAACACCGCCCTCATCCACAAGACCGGGGGCGGTACCGGCTTCTCCTTCTCGAAGATACGCCCCCGGGACGATGTGGTCCTGTCCACCAAGGGCGTCAGCTCTGGACCCATCTCCTTCATGACGGTGTTCAACGTCGCCACGGAGACCATCAAGCAGGGAGGGACCCGGCGTGGGGCGAACATGGCCATCCTCCGGATCGACCACCCCAACATCCTGGACTTCATCTCGTGCAAGGAGGAAAACGACAAGCTGACCAACTTCAACATCTCGGTGGGCATCACCGAGAAGTTCATGCAGGCGGTGGAGTACGACCAGGAGTACGATCTGATCAATCCACGCACCAAGAAGGTGCAGAAGAAGTTGCGGGCCAAGGAAGTGTTCGCGAATATAGTCGAGCACGCGTGGCTGAACGGAGAGCCCGGAATCGCGCACCTGGACCGCCTGCACAAGGACAACCCAACTCCACACCTGGGCGAGATAGAGTCCACCAACCCCTGCGGTGAGCAACCCCTGCTGCCCTACGAGAGCTGCAACCTTGGCTCGATCAACCTGGCCCTAATGGTCAAGCCCAAGGAGGCGGGCTTCGAGCTCGACTGGGAGAGGCTTGCCAGGGTGGTGAAGTCCTCGGTCCACTTCCTCGACAACGTCATCGACGTGAACGAGTACCCCCTGCCCGAGATCGAGAAGATGACCAAGGGCAACCGGAAGATCGGCCTCGGCGTCATGGGATTCGCCGACATGCTGGCCCAGCTGCGCATACCCTACGATTCCGAGCGGGGCGTGGACATCGCCGAGAAGGTGATGCACTTCATCCAGGACCAGGGTCGCAAGTTCTCGGTGGAGCTGGCCGAGCTCAGGGGCGTGTTCCCCAACTTCCGCGGCTCGGTGTACGACGTGTACGACGGTCCCAGGCTGCGGAACGCCACCATAACCACCATCGCCCCCACGGGTTCCATCTCGATCATATCCGATGCATCACCCGGCGTCGAGCCCTACTTCGCCCTCGCCTTCACGAGAAACATCCTGGACAACGATAAGCTGGTGAGCGCCAACGCGTACTTCGAGGACATGGCCCGTGAGGAGGGCTTCTATTCGGAGGAACTGATGCAGCAGGTCGCCAAGTCGGGCACTGTCAAGGACAACGAGGAGGTGCCGACCTGGGTGCAGCGCATCTTCGTCACCGCCCACGACACCACCCCCGAATGGCACGTCAAGATGCAGGCCGCCTTCCAGAAGTTCACCGACAACGCCGTGAGCAAGACGGTGAACTTCCCCAACAAGGCCACGAAGGATGACGTGGAGCGGGTGTACATGCTCGCCTACCACTCGGGCTGCAAGGGCCTGACCATCTACCGGGACGGGTCCCGGGACGCCCAGGTGATATCCACCGGCAAGACCACGGAGCTCAAGGCCGCGATGGAGACGGTCCAGCCCGAGCTGGACTTACGCCAGAGGTCGCCCAGGAAGCGCCCCGTGGTCACCATGGGCTCGACCGAGCGCATGCGCACCGGTTGCGGCTACCTTTACGTGACCATCAACGAGGACGAGGAGGGCCTGTGCGAGCTGTTCACCCAGATGGGCAAGGGCGGCGGTTGCGCCGCATCCAACAGCGAGGCCGTGGCCCGGTTGTGCTCCCTGGCATTCAGATCGGGAGTGGACTCCCACAGCATCATGAAGCAATTGAAGGGCATCCGATGCCCCTCCCCGGCCATGGACACCGGAGGGGTTGTCCGCAGCTGCTCCGACGCCATCGCAAAGTCCATGGAGCGCTACATCGAGCGCAGGGAGGAGCGGTTGCGGCGGGAGGCGGAGGAGGCCGCCCTCGAGGCGGAGGTCGACCGTGGGATGGCCGAGCTGGTGGACAAGCTGTCCCATCAGACCCAGCAGGCCACCGTGACCACGTTGACCACCACGATCGAGACCCCCCGGGACACCGACGGCAACTGCCCCGAGTGTCCCGACTGCGGCTCGATGGTCGAGTACGTCGAGGGCTGCATCGTCTGCCGAAGCTGCGGTTACAGCAAGTGCGGCTGAGCCCCTATCCCAAGCGTGCCGACCAACTACTCCACATCGAGCAGTATGGGCACGCCGCCGTCCGAAGGCAGTATGACGTAGGTGATGCTGGTGTTGGGATCGGTGACCCTGTAGTACAGCACCGCGTTGACGCGCACCGTCACGCTGTCACCGGTGATTGCCTCCTGGGGCTCTATCCCCACCGTCCTCGTCCGGAGGTCGATCATGGCCACGTTCTCAGAGATCGGGTTTATCCTGAACCTGCCCGGCCCCCTCAGCCCCACGTACCTGCCACATCTGAACACGACCGCCCTCTGGTACTCCTGGGCTATCTTGAATGAGGCAGCCACAAGGATCACCAGAATCGGCATTCCCATGAATATCACGAATCCTAAGATTAACCAATCTGTCATTTCCCCTTACCTTCTTGTCTTGTCAGCAGGCGGTGCCGACGGTTACTGGAATGCCCTTGACATTAGCGAAACGCATCGCACGGGACCTCCG
Source organism: Methanobacteriota archaeon (assembly GCA_030597775.1). GTDB lineage: Archaea > Thermoplasmatota > DTKX01 > DTKX01. The sequence continues at coordinate 4,096 of JAUVRF010000224.1, forward strand.
GTAGGCTAAAGGTCCTTGTCCATGCACACACATGCTCCCGGGCCGGCCCCTCGCCGGTGCCAAGGAAGTGGGCACTTCTCCATCTCGGTTTGCGCCTCTACATTATATATGTACTTACGAGGATATAA
>JAUVRF010000128.1 GCA_030597775.1 Methanobacteriota archaeon
CGAGATGCAGATAAAGAGCATCCGCAGCCAGGGCAAGACCTCCAAGGTCATGAAGGCACCGCGGTCGCCGCGGATGTACGGTTGAGGATGTTCGCGAGGCCCATCCTCAGGGCATTCCCGGGACATCGGGCGAGTCCCGATCCCGAGCAAGCCAGAAACCCAAGCTGGCTCCCCTTCCAATCAACAAACCTTTAATAAAGGGTTACCTATTCTGAAGTGAGGTAATCTGGATGCCAGACGGTCGTATTTTCGCTAGGGCTCTATTCTGGATACTGGCCGTTATCGCTTTTGTGGGAATCGCGATGGTCCTCGTCGCCGAGGACGCTGAAGCGGTCACTTCCATCTCCCTGTCCATTCAGGGAAGTGACACCCAGTCGGTCACCCCAGGCAGTAGCGCCACTTTCAAGATCAACGTCACCAACTCGCTGACCACCACCCAGCTCACGGTGAACCTGACCAACTCCACACCGCCCACCTACTGGACGGCCCAATTGAGCCAGTCCCAGATCACGGTGCCCGCACTGGCCACCAGGTCCGTGACCCTCACGGTGGGCGTGCCCGCGAACGCCACGGCCGACTCGGTCGGCAAGCAGATCATCGTCACCGCGACCCCGGACTTCGGTGATACCGAGGCGATAACCACCACCACCAAGGTGTCCCAGACCTACGGGATCCAGACCTCGACCCCGACCGCCTCGAAGAACACCGTTGGTGGCTCCACGGTCACATTCTCCCTTATCATCAACAACACCGGCACCGGTGCCGACACCGTAGCTGTGAGCCACTCGGGCGAACCCAGCTCCTGGACGGTCTCCCACGCGAGCTCGGTGACGGTCCCCGCGGCGGGATCCCGGAGCGTGACGGTCACCGTGGTGCCACCCAGCAACGCGACGGCTGGCACCTACCAGACCACCGTGAAGGCGACCTCGAGCGACGGCACGACGAACGACCAGACCACCTTCATCATCACGATCGACAAGGTCTACGGTCTGACCCTGTCCTCCAGCGACGTGAGCAAGTACGTGACCCCGAACACGCCGACGTACTACAATCTCTCGGTCACCAACACGGGCAACACCGCGGACAACGCGATCATCGGCATAGTGAACGCACCGTCCGGTTGGACCGTGCTGCCCACCTCCAACCCAGTATTCCTGAACCCCGGCGAGACCAAGGACTTCCAGGTCCTGGTGACTGCGCCCAACACCGCCCTGGCAGGGACCCAGGTCCAGATAACCGTGAACGCCACCTCCAACGGCAACTCGAGCATCGTGAGGCAGTCGTCCATCAACGCCGCGGCCAATCAGGTGTACGACCCGCGGGTGACGCCCCAGACCAACAGCCAGGTGATCGCACCGGGCTCGTCGGGCGTCTTCAAGATCAACGTGAGCAATCAGGGCAATGGCAACGACACCATCGACCTTGGCCTGAGCGGAGTGCCGACGGGACAGGGATGGGTCTTCAACTTCAACCCCGTGTCCGTCACCCTCACCCCCGGCCAGACCAAGACCGTGGACCTGACCTTCGCCATCGGTTCCAAGGCCGCCTACGGCGACAACCTGATCACCGTCATCGGCACCTCCCACGGGACGTCCCACACCGGGACCACCCCGATAGTGGTATCCATCTCCCAGTTCTACAGCCTTGCCATGGTACCCGTCGGTGCCAGCACACAGAGGGTCGACCCGGGAGGGAGCATCACCTTCAACTTCTCGGCCACCAACACCGGCAACGGGCCTGACGACATCACCTTCTCCGTCCTCAGACTGGACAGCAGCTGGGTAAGCTACTTCACCAAGACCACCATCTACAATCTTCCCGCCAACGGGACCGACACCACGATGCTCACCATCGAGATCCCCTCCACCTCGAACTCGGGGACCTATCGATTCGACGTGCAGGCCGTCTCGGACGGCGACTCCTCCGTCTCGAGGACGGTGCTCAACCTGACGATAATCGTCAACCAGTTGTTCTCCGTCAGCATAGAGCCCGCTTCGCTGTACATCAACGGAGAGCCGGGCGTCGGCACCAGCCTCATCATCACGGTGACCAACGACGGCTCGGGGAAGGACAACGTCACCATCACCGTGCCCGGTCTTCACGCCAGCTGGGTCACCTTCGACAAGTCCACCGTGGCGCTGGACCCCGGCATGTCGACCACTGTGACGGCGACCATCACCCCGCCCGAGGGAACCATCGCCGGTGATGTGACCATCACCTTCCGCGGTACCTCCAAGGGTCGGACATCGGTCTACGACGAGGCCTCGGTGACCTACACCGTGAACAAGGTCTACGCGGCCCTGTTGGGGGCGGTGGAGTCCGAGATCCACAAGAAGCCCACGGAAACGGCAACCTTCACCATCCGTCTCAAGAACGAAGGGAACATCGCGGACACCTTCAAGGTCAACTTCACCTCCAATCCGAGGAGCCTTGCCAGTTACAGCCTGTCATCGCCCTTCGTGACCCTGGGCGTGGGAGCCACCCGGACCTTCACCGTCACGGTGACCGTGCCCACGGGAGAGCCCGTCGGGAACCTCCAGTTCGTCGTGCTGGCCTCCTCCGGGAACGATTCCGCAGCCTTCAGCTCCGTGACCCTCACGGTGATCGTCGACCCGGTCCACGGGGTCAACCTGTACAGCTACGACGCGACGGCATCCGCACAGCCCACGGACACTGACGAGGTCGAGCTGCGCGTCGAGAACACCGGGAACGGTCAGGACACCTACTCCATCAAGGCCACCGGTCAATACTACCGCTGGGCCGCCTTCGAGTCGACCCGAGTGACCGTGGATGCCGGAGGCGAGGTCCTGGTCAACATGACGGTGACCGTGCCCGACGATACGGCCACCGGCTCGTACACCATCGACGTTGTCGCCACCTCCACCTCCGACTCCTCCGCCACCGTGACCCTGGCTATCACCGTCACCGTCGAGCACAAGGAGGACGTGGAGGTCACCGCGGCCAACCTCATACGCAAGAAGAGCACCGATCCCGGAGGGACGGTGACGTACGACGTCAAGGTGACCAACCTGGGCCAGAACGCCCACGTGGTGGACATGTCCCTGGAGGGCACCCACGCCAGCTGGGGCAAGCTGAACCGCACCCAGGTGATCCTGGCAGGCGGTGCCTCCAGCAACGTCCTCGTGACCGTTTCTGTCCCCGAGGGGACGACGCCCATGTCCTTCGACATCAACGTGATCGGGACCTTCGACGGCATGCCTACCCGAACGGACACCCTTATCACCATCACCACCGTGAACACCGTCCGGGGTGTGGAGGTGAAGCTGAACGATACCACCGTCACCGGCATGCCCGGAACCACCGTGACCGTGACGCTGAACATCAACAACACCGGCAACGCGGAGGACACCTTCGACCTCTCGGTGGACATCAGCGAGGACTTCGTGGTGTTCTCACCGACCACCGTGACCCTGGCATCGGGCGCCAACGTCAACGTGACCGTTCGCCTCACCGCTCCCGACGACCCCCTGACCCCGACGGGCATACACTACATCAACATAACCGCCACGTCCCAGGGCAACTCCTCCGTATCCGACAGCGCCCTGATGGAGTTCGAGGTCGACCAGGTCTACGCCGTGTCGATGAAGGCGACGCCCTTGCGCCAATCGGTGGACCCGGGCACCAACGCCCAGTACAACATCACCATCACCAACGACGGCAACGGGGAGGACACCTTCGTCCTGACCCTCGATGGTGCCAGGAAGGCCTGGGGCAGGCTGTCCCAGCCCCAGGTGACCCTGGCCCAGGGTGGAGAGAAGATCATCGTGCTGACCGTCCGGGTGCCCTCCAACCAACCCGTGGAGGACGCCGAGGTCATCGTCGTGGTCACCTCCTCCGGTGGCGACAACGTCACCGCGCAGGCATCCACCACCACCTCCATCAACCCGTTCGACGGCGTGTCCCTCACCATCTCCAACCCCTCGAAGACCGCCATACCCGGCAGGTCGGTCATCTTCAAGGTCAAGGTCAAGAACACTGGGAACTCCCAGGACACCTTCAACTTCGAGATGGAGGGAGACTTCGCCTCCTGGGTCGTACCCATGGACCCCCTGACGATAGATGCGGGCAAGACCAAGACCCTCGAGGTCAACATCACCCCGCCCGATGACATCGCCAACGGCCTTTACAACTTCGTCCTGAACGCATCATCGGAGACCCAGGGCGATGCATTCGACCTTCTGGACCTTGATGTGACCATCAATGTGTTCTACCTCATGGACGTGACCATCAGCGCGACGGAGATCAACTCCTCCCCCGATGCCACCGAGACCGTGCTGGTCTACGTGGAGAACCTGGGCAACGTCAACGACACCTACGACCTGCGGCCCCTGGGGCCCTACACCTCGTGGGTCACCCTCGACAACACCACCCTGGAGATAGACGATGGCGCCACCGGCGTCTCGACCGCCTCGATCCTGGTGAACGCCACCTTCTCGGGCGAGTACAAGATACGCTTCGAGGTCACATCCCACGGCGGCGACAACGTCACCGAGGTCTTCGTGATCATCAGGATCGAGCTGACGTACGGCGTGTCCCTCTCCCCACGAAGGGACGACTACCCCGCCGCGCCCGATACCTCGGTGCGCATCGAGGTGAAGCTCACCAACGACGGGAACGTGGAGGACACGTACGACCTGTCGATAGCACAGATCCCGGGCAGCCTCTGGGACGCGCATCTCGAGTTCAACACCTTGAACGTCGTGGGTGGCGAGGTTGCCTACTTCAACGTGACCGTGGACGTGCCTGCGGGCGTGGAGGCCGGCACCTACAGGGTCAACGTGCGTGCAGTGTCGACGGTCTCGCCCCTCGTCCCCACCCCATCGGCGACGGTCCCCCTGAACATCAGCATCGCCTTCGCGGTGAACGCAACCGGTCCCGAGGGCACCATCAGCGTCTTCCCGGGGGATTCTGCGACCACCCAGGTGCTCGTCGAGAACGAGGGTCTGGGCAGGGACGTCTACCAGCTCTCGATCGACGAGACCTACGAGGACTGGGCGATCCTGGATAGCACCATTATAGTCCTTCGCGCCGGCGAGCTGGGTTCCATCGATGTGTTCATCACTCCCCCCAGGGATGCGAGGACCGGGACCTATGTGATACAGGTAACGGTCACCTCGATGTCCGACGACACCGTGTTCGACATCGCCGACATCAAGGTGAAGGTCCGACAGGTCTACGGTGTGATGGTCGAACCCGCCAGCACCTGGATCGAGGGCCCCGCCGACGAGTACCACACTGCAGAGCTGGTGGTGACCAACACTGGCAACGGGGAGGACACCATCAGGCTGGAAGCGATCGTCCCCAGCGGTGTGCCCATCGAGGCGAGCTTCGACCGTGACATCCTTACCCTGGCCGCGGGCAAGAACATCACAGTGACGTTCCGCCTCAAGGCGAACAAGGACACCAACGCCGACATCTACATAATCGACGTGATGGCCCGTTCATCATCCTCGTCCGTGGAAGCCTACCACGTGACCGTTAACTACGAGATACCGGCCGAGTACGGTGTCACCATCCAGACCAACGCCGGTCTGGACGAGGTCCTGATCTACAATGCGGTCGTTGGACGCGATTACGATTTCACCATCGAGGTGTTCAACACCGGGAACACCAGGGACACCTACGCGCTGTCCATCGTCTCGGAGGACCCGGACCTGCCATCCTGGTTCACCTTCGAGTCCACCGAGGTCACCATCGACATGGGCAAGTCCCAGCTGATGATCGTGACCGCGAGCATTCCCTTCGACGCCGTCGCGGGCCAGTACCTCTTCGGTGTCCAGGCGGGCTCGACGTCCATAAATGCCACCGACGTCCTCGACGGCACCATCGAGGTTGCAGCGGACAGGATGGTCACCTTGACCAGCGACAAGACCGAGGACTCCGTGAACCCCTCGGGAGGCACCGGCGGCAGCGCCACCTTCACCATCACGGTGAGCAACGAGGGCAACGTGCAGGAGAGCGTCACCTTCGACGTGACCTACCCATCC
>JAUVRF010000345.1 GCA_030597775.1 Methanobacteriota archaeon
GCCTATATGAACCTTTGTTCGCAGGTCGCAGATGCCGGGCAGGGTGGCCCTCTCAAAACCCTTTAGTATCCCAGGGGGGCTTGGGAGGTTCGTGGACATAGCCATCATCGACGGGTACACTGACGAGCCCGCAGCCCTGGGCGTTCCGCCCTACATCGCTCCGCTACCACGTTACCTGGCCGGCGCGGCCTGGACAGCCGGCTGCGAGGGCGTCCTCTATTCGACCATCGATGAGGTCCGCAGGATGAGCAGGAAGGGCGCCCCGCGCAAGGGTCCCCGGCCGAGGGGGAAGGACCGCGACCGTGACCTGCTGGCCATGCCCGATGTCGACAGGTACGACCTCCTGGTCCTCCTGGGCGGCGCGGTCGTGCCGGGGAACTACCTCAGGGGGAGACCCGCCTCGGTCAGGGAACTCTCCGAGATCGCACGGTCCTTCACGGGCCAGACCCTCCTGGTAGGACCCGTGGCCCGCTGGGGTTGGACCTCGGGGGAGAAGATGACCAAGGCCCACTACGAGGCCTTCGACCACGTGGCCAAGAGGGACGGGGACGCATACCTCCACGACCTGCTCAGGGGGGAGGAGGAGCCCCTGCAGAGGTTCCGGACCCGGGAGGAGTGGGCGTCGTGGTCGGTGGAGGGCGCTGGCATAGTGTCCTCCAGCCGGGATATGCCACATCCTCTGATCGTGGAGGTCGAGACCTACCGGGGATGCATCCGCCACGCCTTCGGCGGGTGCTCCTTCTGCACCACGGTCCGGGACATCGCCCCCGTCTTCCGTGAGCCCAGCGAGATCGCCGACGAGATCGGGGCGATGGACAGGCTGGGCGTGGTATCGTACAGGCTCGGTGGACAGAGCTGCATCTACTCGTACAAGGCCCTCGGCGTCGGGGAGGAGGAGTCCCCCGTGCCTGACCCCCGTGCGCTGCGGTCGCTGCTGGAGGGCATCCGGAGGGCCGCCCCCTCCCTCGAGGTCCTGCACGTGGACAATGCGAACCCTGCGGTGATCGCGGACCACCCCGGGGAGGCCGAGATGGTCACCCAGCTCATCATCGAACACTGCACCGGGGGCAACCTGGTGGCCCTCGGCCTGGAGAGCGCCGACCCTGCCGTGCATCGGGCGAACAACCTGAACGCGACCCGGGAGCAATGCATGGAGGCCATCCGCGCGATCAACCGGTGGGGCCGGTACGGGACGGACACGGGTCTCCCGGCACTCCTGCCCGGGATCAACTTCCTCGGCGGCCTGCCGGGAGAGACGCCAGAGACGTTCGGGCTCAACATGGGCTTCCTCAAGCAGGTGCTGGACGAGGGCCTGCTCCTCCGTCGCATAAACATCAGGCAGGTCGCGCCCGTGTGCGGCCAGATGGAGGTCAAGCACGACCAGCGGGCCTTCCGGAAGTTCAAGCTCCGGGTCCGGGCCGAGATAGACCTGCCGAACCTGCAGGCACTGCTGCCCTACGCAGCGCCCATGAGAAGGGTCTGGACCGAGCTCCACGATGGAAATACAACCTTCGGGCGCCAGATAGGTTCATATCCGCTCCTGGTAGGGATCCCCGCGAAGCTCGAACTGGGGACCTTCCTCGACGTGCGTGTGGTGGGCTACGGGATGCGAAGCGTCACCGGCGTGCCCGACCCCCTGGACATAAACTCGTGCCCCATGTCCCTCCTGTCGGCAGTTCCCGGCATCGGGAAGAAGCGGGCGGCCAGGATAGTCAGGGCCAGACCCTTCGAGGACGAGGAGGCATTGAGGTCCGCCCTGGACGATCCGAGGGCGGCCGACGCACTGCAGCCCCTGGTCGACCTATAGGGAGACCCGACCGCCCCGAGGGCCAGCATCCGTCCGGAGGATATGGCCAGGGTTTGGAACCGCGGGAGAACCCTCTTATAGGTCCCCCCCGCTTCAAAGCACCGATGATCACCCTACTTGGCATCGGTCACGTGTTCCAGCTCCGTGATACCGTGCAGGGCGTCATCAACGGCAAGCTCCCCGGCCTGGTCTGCATCGAGCTGGACGAGGTTCGGTACAAGGTCCTGAGGAGCAAGCAGAGGGGAGGGACCCCGCCGTCGTTCTCGTACTACATGCTGGCCCGGTTCGAGGAGAAGCTGGCCGACATGTACGGCTCCTCAGTGGGCGACGAGATGCTGGCCGCGGTCGACGCGGCCCAGGACCTCAAGATCCCCGTGGCCTTCATCGACATGGACGGCCAGATGATGTTCCGGAGGATGATGAAGGAGATGTCCGTAAAGGAACGGGTCTGGTTCTTCCTTGCTTCCCTGGGCAGCATATTCGTCTCCAAGAAGCGGGTGGAGAGGGAGCTCAAGGAGTTCGAGGAGAACACCGAGGCCTACATGGCCGAGCTGGAGAAGAAGTTCCCGGCGATAAAACGGGTGCTCATCGACGAGAGGGACGAGCACATGGCCAGCAAGCTGGCGGCCTTCAACACGAAGATCCCCGACATCGTCGCCGTCGTGGGCGACGGGCACGTCCTGGGTATCTCGGACCGCCTTGCATACCTGGACCTGGAGCACGAGGTGATCAGGCTGTCGGAGCTCCGACCCTTGGAGGCACGCAACCAAGACCCCAAAGAGGCCGGCCTGGACGTGGAGAAGGGGCCCGTGGAGGCCTCGATAGGGGTCGAGGACCCAGAAGACTCCCCGTCGAGCCATCCCTTCGAGATAGCCAGTGTACCCCGGGACCCCCCCGATTGAGTATAAAAGGGACACGGGTACTGGCCATTCCCTTCGAAACATGTACTAAAAAGCTTATATATGCCAAGCAGGCTTTTTGGAAACAGTAAATCATATTGGAAGTGACAAAATGAGGAGGTTCGCGATACTGGTCGCACTGATGCTCGTCGCCTCGCTGTTCGTCGCGCCGGCAATGGCTTGGGGCCCAAACGACCCCACGGACAAGAAGGCCGACCCAGATGGTGACAAGCTTGGTAACCTGGACGAGTTCCGCGCAGGCACCAACCCCCTGAACCCCGACACCGATGGTGGCGGCTGCTGGGATGGTTGGGAGGTCCTGTATGGGCTCGATCCCACGAATAACAGGGACGACCTGTTCGACACC
>JAUVRF010000235.1 GCA_030597775.1 Methanobacteriota archaeon
AAGAAGGATCCTCCCGTGCAATTGTATAGTCGTGAACAACAAATTCCCCGCAGCTCTGGCTCCCCTTGGTCCGCACCCCACAAACCCTCTATAACGCACGAAACAAGGAACAGCGGCCGGGTCGGGGCCGTCGTCTGCGGTGGCAATATTGTTGGCGAGAAAGCCGCCGTCGCGGCCGGGGAGGCCGAAGAGGTCCAATGGGACCTCGAGGGGCGCGTGGAGGACGATGTGCCCGACGGCGGCGTCAGGATGGGCGGCCGGCCTGCGGCTCTCTTCGAGGGGAGGACGTGGGAGTGGCGGCTCGACGGGCCCCCCGGGGCCCGGCGTGGTCCGCACTGACCATGCCCCTTGTCCTGGCAAGGGAGGCGCGTGCGCGCCGACCGCGCAGCGTTCCGTATCCGTAACTACTTGCCACGCACCCCGCAACAGGACTTGTCCGGAACTCCCATGCACACCTTCGCTGACCCCCTCGGGGGCAGTATGAATCTATAATGGACGATACATCCAGACGTGATGCAGGATGAACGAGATGAGATGTGGGTCTCCCGGAACGGCGCCGATCCGGTCCCACTGGCCCGTATCGACAGGTACTAATACTGGCCACCCCATTGTGGCTTGAGAAACTTAACAAATATGTTAATCTAGGCAAGTGATATCGTGCTGTGGGAAGAGGTGATCGAGAGGAGCGAGGCCATGGGGGCCACGAGGAAGCAGGTCCTGGCGGAGGAGGTTCAGAAGGCGGTGCTGACGTCCCTCTCCCTGAGGGGGTGCTTCGACAGCATCGTGTTCCACGGGGGCACCGCCCTGCGACTGTTCCACGGCAACCCCAGGTTCTCGGAGGATATCGACCTGGTGATGGTCGAGGGAGTGGACGCCTTCAGCCTGGCGGATCACATGGCCCATATGGGTCGATACGTGGAGGGCGCCTTCCCCTTCCTCGCATCGGTGGCTACCAGGGCCCAGAGGGACGACCCCCGTTTGCAGAGGCACGTCCTGAGGACGGTGTCGGAGGACCACGGGCAGATCGTCAGGGTCCACGTAGAGCTGGCGCCCGTCCCGTCACACCGCAACGGCCCCCGCATCCTGGACTTCCCCCCGGTCCGGCCCGCCGTCAGGGTCGAGGACCCGGTGGAGATCCTGGCCGACAAGGTCTGCGCGCTGGCGTTCAGGCCCTACCTCAAGGGCAGGGACCTCTGGGACGTCCACTACCTGACCGAGGAGAGGTCCGTGGAGGTGGACGGTGAGCTGGTGAGGAGGAAGGCCGTCGACTACGGCGAGTCCGTCCCCGGGCTGGTCGAGGGGCTGGAGAGGACCAGGGCGAGGGTCCAGGAGGAGGGCCTGTCCACCCTCGAGGCAGAGATGACCCGTTTCCTGCCGTCCCGGGTGCTGGAGGCCTACGGGTCCTCTTTCGGGGAGATCCTCGAGAGGGTCGGGGACGTCATCGCCCACGCCTCGGAGATGGCAGAGGCGGTGGGGCCGTGAAGGTGGACGAGTGGCTGGACCTGTTCAGGGCGAACAGGGGCAAGAGGCTCTTCTCGCTGTCGGACCTCGTCCTGCTGACCGGCGACAGGAGGTCCTCCCTCTCCGTGCAGCTCTCCCGTCTGGTCGCCTCCGGCGTCATCGAACGCCCGGCCCGGGGATGGTACGCCAACCCCTTCACCCCCCCGTCCGACGAGGAGGTGGCGATGGTCATCAGGGAGCCCTCCTACCTCTCGCTCGAGTACGCGCTGTCGAGGCACGGCATTCTGAGCCAGCAGGCGCGGGTGCTCACCCTGGTCACCACCAGGCTCCCCTACACCTTCCGGACGGGCGACAGGGTGTTCGAGTACCACCAGGTGAAGAGGTCCCTGTTCCGGGGTTACCGGAGGGAGGGTGAGGTGCTGGTCGCCGAACCGGAGAAGGCGCTGCTCGACCTCATCTATGTGAGGTACGTCAGAGGGAGGGACATGGCGAGGGGCACCCTCGATTCTCTGGTGGACGACATGTACCTGGAGGAGCTGGACGTAGGGGTGTTGTCCCGGCACGCGGAGCTGTTCGACGTCAGGACGAGGGGCGTCCTCCAGGAGGTGCTCGGGGGTGGAACGGACCCTCGATGACGACGTGCCCGACGTCGGTGTGTGATTAGTATTTATAAGTTGTGCGATGAGAATACATATTAATATTTAAATAGCATGCAATAACATTGCATGTACTTCATTCTTCGGGAAATAATGACATCATGATAACCAATTCAGTTCATGGGCACTGGCTCCCCTTGCCGTGCAACCCGCAACAGTCCCTGTTCCGTACCAACACGCATGGCGGAGGCCTTGGAAGGCCCTGGTGGCCCGTGGCCGACGGGGTCAGAACCACTTGCCGCCGACCCGCCTCACCTCGCCTGCCCTCTCGTAGGTCCTGTCCACATCGCCCTTGTCCATGGTGGCCTTCTCACCCATGCGGGGATGCGCCGTCCTGGTGCGGCGTGGGTCGTGATTGACAATGCCAAAGGCGACGAGGAAGACGACGCAGGCGCCCAGGGTGATCCACATCGGCCCCAGGTCCGCCTCCGACTGGTTCCCGAAGAAGTCCTGGGTGCGTCCCGACAGTGCATACAGGCCGATGGCGGTCCCCAGCAGGAGCAGCGCCAAGCCGATGACCAACAGCACCCTTCCCTTCATGTCACGACCTCTCGACCCGGAGGCTACTAGGGTGCAACGGGTATTTAACAATCATCGGAATGACCGTGCGGGTCGAGCTCCCTTCTGGAACATTACATTCTACCTGGATCATCGGTCAGGGGCAATCGATAATACCCTCACATCGCTTTCCCGTAGCATGCACTTGAACGGACCCCCCTCGCAGACCATCCGTGCCAGGCGGTCCGTTCGCAACTACAGCCCGGAGGACATATCTCCCGACCTCCTCCAGCAGCTCGGGGAAGCCTGTGCAGACACAACCCGATCCCCTTTCGGCGAGACCGCCAGCTTCCAGATCATCGAGAAGCCCTTCAAGCGGGGCGAGCCGGTCAAGCTGGGCAATTACGGCCTCCAGAGGAACCCCAGGTACTTCTTCGTGGGAACGATCTCCGAGTCGCCCACCGCCCTCCTTGGCTACGGCTACCTCCTCGAGCACCTGGTGCTCCGTGCGACCGAGCTGGGTCTGGGCACGTGCTGGATGGGGTACTTCAACCCGGAGTTCTTTCCAGAGGTGACGGGAGACGGATTGACCCCGGCCATTGCCATCGTGGGTATGAAAGAGAAGACCAGGATCGGAGAGAAGATCATGCGGGCCGCCATCAAGGCGGACAAGAGGAAGGATTGGAGCTCCCTCTTCTTCGACGGCGACTTCAACCACCCCCTCTCCGACCCGGGGGAGTACGAGAACCCCCTCGAAATGCTCCGCCTGGGCCCATCCTCTGGCAACACCCAATGCTGGCGCATCGTCAGGGAGCCAGGCAACGTGTTCCACTTCCACATGCGCATCGTGAAGAAGAAGTACCATGCTGCCGGGATGCACCACGTCGACATCGGCATCGCCATGGCGCACTTCGAGCTGGCGGCCCGGGAGGCCGGCCTTGACGGCGAGTGGAGGGTCGAGGACCCCCGACTAGCATTACCAGACGTGACGGAGTACCGCGTCAGCTGGTTCCCTGTATGAGATGGCGTATCCTGGCAAGGGAGGTGCGCGAGGGCGCACCGACCGCGCAGCGTCCCCTCGATCCAGTGGGTCCCCATCCCTTCGATCCAATGACGGGTGTCAGATTTCCCGCCGTCGCCTCGCAACGACCCGCACACTGTGCTCGTCACGGTTGTGACGATACCCTAAGGGACATGTGGCCTTCGCGATGGAGGCTACTCGAAGGACCCGCCACGACGCCTCATCATCATGAACACCGCGAGGACCACGACGACGATCACGGCAACGGCGATGCCGACGTAGAGCGCCGTACCGTCCTCCTCATCCTCCGGGGGCGGCACCTCCACCTCCTTGACGGTGAACGTGACGACCCTCGCGACCTCCAGCCCGTGGCTGTCCCGCGCCGTCACCTTGACCTGGTGCTCGCCCGCAGAAAGACCGATGAAGAGGTACCACCAGTCCTCG
>JAUVRF010000562.1 GCA_030597775.1 Methanobacteriota archaeon
AGCAACAGGGATATATCCACAGGATACTCCGAGGGATATTCTACGTGGCCTCTCCCAATGAGAGGGAGCGAGGAGCCCTGGAACCCTCCGTCTATCAACTGGTGGCCGAAGCACTGCGGATGAAGGGTGTAGACAAATGGTACTTCGGCCTCGATACCGCCCTCAAGCTCAACGGGATGACCCACGAGTACTTTATGATTGATTACGTGATCACGGATTCCTTCAAGACCACCAAGGTCATCAGGATCCTGGACAGGAGATTCAGGTTCCTGCATTGGTCCGACTGGCATTTCGAATCCGGTATGATCGAGCAGGGAAGGATTCGTTTCTCCGACCCCGAGAAGACGGTCCTGGACCTGTCGTACAGGTTCTATCGGAGGGAGGGGCCGGGTACGGGGGCGTTCTCCCCATTCGTTGAGTACGAAGGGATGATGGACCGCATCAGGATGAAGGAGCATCTCCGGGCCTATCCCGATAGGTTCATCTCGAAAGTGAGGGCGGCAATATGAAGGAGTTCTTCGAACGGGTTAGGGAGCTGGGCAACGCCCCTCGAGCAGACCTGATCGAGAAGGACTCTATCCATAGGACGTTTCTCCTTCCATTGACCACGTACGATGATATGTGATCGATATTCGGAAAATCCTCCTTACATTCAGGACTATGTCTCCTCCTTGCCCCTGGCCTTCCCGTCCTTCTTCCCTGAGATGTCCGGTCGCTTCCCCACGAAGAACAGCAACGCGAGCAGTACCAGTACCAGCATGACGACGGCGAGGCCGTACTCCCAGGCTGCGGGTCCCTCGGCCTCATCGGCCGGCGGTCCTGTCCCCTCCGAGGCGACCATGGGGGAGGGCTGCCGCTCCAGGACCCCGTCCGCCGTCAAGGACGTGGTGAACTCTTGGGGCTCGTATCCCTCCGCCGATACCCTAACCGTGATGTCCGTGCCGATGGCGGCGGTGGGGAGCACGAAGTCGACGAAGCCCGAGAAGTCCGTCCTTTGGGTGAACACCAGGTCTTCCCATGATATCTTGACGGTGGCACCGTGGATCGGAACGGTGAGGTTGTATATCGTCGCTGGATCCCCGCCGATGATGGGGCCCACCCGCAGCGGGACCTGGAGGGCCGCCACGGTGACCTTGAATGTGGTTGTTCCGACGCCGCCGTAGGCGTCCCTCACCTCGAGGGTCACCGTGTACTCCCCCGCCGTCCTGAAGGTGAATGTGGGCGTGGGACCGTGGAGCCTGACCGTGATCCAGTTGTGTGTGAAGGTCCAAGTGTACCTGACGATGCCGCCTGTGCCCCCCGAGTCCGTGCCGTCGAAGGTCACCTCCTCTCCCTCCGTAGCCTCCAGGTCTGGCCCGGGGTCCGCTGTTGTGACGATGTCGGTGTTCATCCTTCCGCCGGCGCTGAAGAGGGAGAGGTGTGTGACGTTGGCCCATAGGAATCCCGCGTAGGGCTCCCCGTACATGTCGACGTCCGTGGTGTCGACGCCTGCATCGTCGACCCATTCCAGTTCATCGGTGAGCTTCACCCAGGTCCTTTCACCCTTGTGGTAGACGTAGAGGGATAGTGTGGTCTCGTCGATGTCCACGGGGTCGTCGGCGTCCCCGTCCCCGTTCACGTCAAGGTCGTCGACGGTATAGTAGACCCAGATGGTCGCGCCGGTGATGAGGTCGCCCTCCTCGTTCTGTATGTTCTCGCTGACCTCGATCTCCAGGTACTTGCCGATGGGCATCTCGTCGTCTGGAAGGCCGCTGTCCCTGTCGAGGTTATGGGGGGCGTCCTCCTCGGTGTACTTGGCGATATCGACGCTGAACATGGCCATGTCGTCCAGCTTGGTCCATACC
>JAUVRF010000501.1 GCA_030597775.1 Methanobacteriota archaeon
CTGCGGTGGCAACTGGATCCTCTACAAGGACGGGGAGTACACCTGCCGCATCTGCGGCGAGAAGTGGTAGGACAGGGAATGCTCCAGCTCCAAGGTACAGCCACCACTAGCACTAGCTTTCCGCCTGCCTGTCCCTTGTCATGGGATCGCGGCCTCCATGCTCCAACAGCCTGCAGACCGGACGATGTTGGCTTCGAGGCGGGGATGAGATGAGGACCCCGGTATCGAGATGGAGAGGTCAGACCGGCCTTCGCCCACCATACCTGTCGGCTCGATGGTCCACGCGGAGGTCGACCGGAGGGAGATATTCCTTCCTACATGGTAGCAAGAACACCACCCGGGAACACCACACCCCGGCAGCCTTGCGGGTGCCGCGGTCAGGAGGACCGTGGTGGGCAGGGTGATGGATGCTGGAAGGACCTCTGGCCGTTGCAGGCTCGAGGTGGCCGCGAAGGATGGCCCCATCCCTCTGGTGATATCCTGAGCTGGCCTGTGGACAATGGTATGTGGTGAATGATGAATGTTGAATGATGAATGTTGAATGGTGATGCCGCGGGCCGGTCTCGCCGGTCGCTGGATCTACCTACATCTCTATGTCGGTCTTGATCAGGGCGTAGCCCAGGTCGAAGAACTGGACGTTCTTGATGTCCACGGACAGGGTCGTGTCGGTGGCCGAGATCACGTAGTCCGTGCCTGGCACCAGTCCCGCCTCTATCAGCGCGTTGTTGTAGTAACGCGACCAGGCGGTGGTGTACTCGGTGATCATGGTGATATTGAGCCATTCTGCCGGGTCGAACAGGTGCGAGTCCGAGGTGTAGGTGACAAGCTGGGTCTGGAACAGGATGGTGCTGGTTCCCTGTATCGAGGTCTCGATGCCCGAGACGGTGATGAGGACGAAGGTCACCTTGTTCACGGGGCCGAACTTCTCGATGGTGAACTGGGGTCCGATACGCATCACCTGGCCATCCCCCTGGGACAGGATGAGGGCACCGTTCTCGTAGGCGATCTCCTGGTTGATGTAGTAGTCGTTGTTGGAGTTGTACTTCATGCCGCCTGTGGCGGTTATGTTGACCGTACCCGACTGGTTCTGGATGTTGCAGTAGTACTCCAGCTCGTCGTTGCGGAAGTGGTTTATTGAGAAGGAGCCGCTGGAGTCGGCCCCGAACATGGCGAAGCCCTCGGTGCCCAGTGTCACGGGGTTGGCCACGCTGAAGGCGGTGTCGCCCTGGAGGATCTGGTTGTCGATGGTCGCCTTGATGTTGCCGAAGTCGGCCGTCACCCGCTGGATCTGGTTCGCCTCCCTCTTCTCCATCCAGACGGGCATCCAGACTGAGGTGACCATGGTGACGAGCAGGATGATGACAAGGATGGCCAGCATGATGGCCACGACACCGGCGGCCGCCTCATCCTCTTCCCGGAGGTGGCCTAACCTATGTCTGAGGCGGATGCTGCCAGGTCCAGTGGCCTGTCTCATCGCTCTGGTCATTCCGTTCGTCTCCTTTTACACCTTTCCCTATGGATGCAACATTTGATAATATCGGGCGATGTCCGCGTCGGACAGCGCCTCGTCGAATATGATGAGCTCGTCGATCTCGCCCTCGTAGTATCTCCTGTAGATGCCAGAATGGTACTGGGCGCCCACCGTCAGCCCCTGGGCGACTATGTTGATGTCCCCGTTGAGCGTGGTGGTGTTCTCGAGAGTACCGTTGACATAGATCTTTAGGGCGCTCTCGGCCGTGCTGAAGACACCTGTGACATGGTACCATATGTTGGGCTCGACCACCGTGTTGGACCACACCCAGTCCCGTCTCACGTCCGTGCGGACCGAGAACTCGAAGTTATCGTTCATGGGACTACCGAAGGCGTTCCCGTTGTGCTGCAGCGACCACTGGTTCTCGCCCTTGGCTGCGATGGTCGCCCAAGGCGTCCCGTTCCACGGGTTGACGTCCCAGCGGACCCAGCACATGACGGTGAGGCCGTCCTGGACGTTGTACTCGGGTATCTCAGGAATGCTGATGTACGACCCGGTGCCGTTGAATGAGTAACCACCGCTGTTGATACCGGCGGTGAAGCAACCGCTGCCGACCTCGGTACCGTCGTTGTGGTAGGAGCTGGAGTCGGCGGCAAAGGGTCCAACGCCGTCGTTGAAGTGCCAGAGGCC
>JAUVRF010000350.1 GCA_030597775.1 Methanobacteriota archaeon
TGAGGAGCAGTAGGCTCAGGGCCAAGGGTCGTAAGAGGGGCATAGGGAGGGGCATCACGCCCCGGTCCAGTATGGTCTATAGCGAGGCGACCCTGCGGGCGATCTCCTCGGGGGTCAGGACACCCTCCTCGGTGATCACTCCCGTGACCTTGTCCAAGGGAATGCGCTCGAAGTAGATGTTCTCCACCGTGACGTTGGTCATGGGATCGGACTCCACCTCCTCCGGGGAGTGGGGGGACTCCACCTCGGGGACCTCGTCCTCGGGTAACAATTTGAGCAGCGAGGCGAGCAGGTAGACCGGGACTCCCTGGTTGGCCGCTGTGAGCACCAAGGGATGGGTGCCCAGCTTGTTGACGAAGAAGCTGCCGCTCACGGTATCGCCGCCCACGAGGATCGCGTCCGCCCGGTCCATGAAGGATGCTATGCCAGCATCGACTATCAGGGTGCTGCGTATCCCCACCTCGCCCAGGGCCCGGGCGAGCTGGACACCCTCGCGAGCGGGTCGGGATTCTACCACGATGGCCCGGATCTCCTTCCCCGTTGTGGCCAGGTGCTTTAAGGCGGCGTGGACCGTGGCCGAGAAGGAGTTGGTCATGAAGGTTCCCCCGTCGGGGAAGATATGCAGGGCCCGCTCGGCGATCCGTTGGTTGCCGTTGTCCATCTCCCAGCGGATGCGCTCCAGCGTCCTCGCCAGGTCGTCAGCTGAGGTGGCCTCCCTGGCCCGCCGTCCCACCGTCCTCACCAGGGCCATGAACGGGTGAGCATCGGCCACGGCCTTGGACCACTTCGCCACCTCCTCCTGGACATCCTTGCCGCTCTCCTCGGCGCAGCGGGCGGCCGCCTCGAGCAGGGTCGCCGTCTTGCGGGACATCCTCACGGAACCTGATACGTTGTCGCGCTCGATGTCGTTGAGCATATGCTCCAGCTTGGTCTCTTCGACGGTCATCGCACACGGCATGCGGCGGGCGGCTAATAAGCATTGCCGCCTGGACCTCGGATCTATCTCAGGTCCAGGGTCTCGGACCTGCCTGGACCCACGCCCACGAAGGCCACGGGCACGCCCAGCTCCTCCTGGACGAACTCCACGTAGCTGCGCCAGTTGGGTGGAAGCGCTCCGAGCCCCTCGCGGGCAGCGCGCCTCCAGGCATCCGTCCCGGGGTCCTCCCAGCCATCCAGCTCGATGTACTGCGGCTCGCATTCCGCGAAGATGGACATGTCCGCGGGGGGCACACGCAGCGTTCGGCCCCGGGCCTTGTATTCGGTGCAGACCTTGACCGTTGGGAGGCCCGACAGCACGTCCACCTTGGTCAGGGCGATGCCGGTGAACCCGCAGAGCATGTGGGAGTATCGCACCATGGCAAGGTCAAGCCAGCCGCACCTCCTGGGTCTGCCGGTGGTGGCGCCGAACTCCTTCCCCACCGTCTGGAGGTGGGTCCCCGCCCCGTCCTCGAGCTCCGTCGGCACGGGCCCGGTGCCCACCCGGCTCAGGTAGGCCTTGACGATGCCGATCACCTCGTCGAAGACCTGGGGGGCCACGCCTGCGCCGGTGCAGGCGGCACCGGTGACCACGTTGGAGGATGTCCCGAACGGGTAGACGCCGTGGTCGATGTCCAGGAGCACGCCCTGGGCGCCCTCGAACAGTACGCTCGTCCCCTGCTCGATGGCCTCGTTGATGAGCACGGTGGTGTCCTCGACGTAGGGGCCCAGCCTGTCCGCGTGGTCCATGCACTCCTCGTAGACGGCCGAGGGGTCGAACTCCACCTCGGGACCGCCCAACCCTCGGATGACCCTCTCCTTTATCGGGAGCACTATGTCCAGTTTGCGTCGCAGCTCATCCTTGTCCAGCAGGTCGCCCGCCCGGACGCCCCACCTGGCGGCCTTGTCCTGGTAGGTGGGCCCGATGCCGCGCATGGTGGTCCCGGCCTTGAGCCTGCCCTTGAGGCCCTCCTCGATGCCGTCCTGGAGCTTGTGGTAGGAGAGGATCAGGTGGGCCCGGTCGCTGACGGACAGACGGGTGATGGGATGCCCAGCCCTTGCCAGCTCCTCCATCTCCCCGAGCAGCACGCCGGGGTCCACGACCACGCCGTTGCCTATGACCACGTGCTTGTTGGGCTGGATCGCCCCCGATGGCATGAGGTGCAGCTTGTAGGTCACACCCTCGACCACTATGGTGTGGCCAGCGTTGTTGCCGCCGTTGAAGCGGACGATCATGTCCGCCTCGGCAGCGTAGAAGTCGGTCACCTTCCCCTTGCCCTCGTCACCGAACTGGGAACCGATTATGACAGAGACGGTCATGGGAACCAGCCCCCCATCTGTTCCGTGGTACATATGCCTTATGAGGGGCACCTGGGACCTTCTGTTCAATTTTAGTCATGTTGAGTCATTTACTCGATAAGGACAATGGTTATCCTCTGTCTTGGGTTATGACCGGTCCGCGCACATCAGGTCGGCCAATTGGCTGCGAGCCAGCTCCGGATCCGCTCGATGCCCAGGCCGATCTGCTCGTACGAGGTGGCGTACGAGAACCGCACGTACTCCTCTCCGTACTCGAACAGTGTTCCCGGAATGAGCATGACCTTCGCCTCATCCAGGAGCCTTCTGTACATCGTCATGGGGTCGAAGCCCGTGGCCTTGATGTTGACGAAGGCGTAGAAGGCGCCCTCGGGTTCGGGGGCGACGAAGCCCTCGATAGAGTTGAGGCCGTCCTTGAGCAGGTGGCGGCGGCGGTCGTACTCGGCCATCATATCATCGACGTACTGGTCGCACTGGGTCAGACCCACCACCCCCGCGTCCATCTGGAAGCTAACGGCGCAGGTGAGGTTGTGCAGGTGGGTCATCCGTACCTTGTCCATGATCTCCGAGGATGCGTGGACGTAACCCAACCTCCATCCTGTCATGGCAAAGGCCTTGGAGAAGCCGTTGGTGGTGATGACCCGGTCGGCGACGTCGTCGAAGCTGCCGATGGAGATGTGCTCGCGGCCACCGTATACCATCTTCTCGTAGATCTCGTCGGAGATGATGATGAAA
>JAUVRF010000148.1 GCA_030597775.1 Methanobacteriota archaeon
GGGCCGTGCTGACGCCCGGCGACCTCAACGAGTGCTTCACCCTCACTTACCAGGCCTTCAACCTGGCCGACAGGTACCAGATCCCCGTGATCGTCATGGGCGACCGCATCCTCAACGAGGGCATACACTGCGCCACCAGGCTGGAGGACGAGGGCCTCGGTGTGGACAGGGGCAAGCTGCTCTCTGCAGAGGAGGCGCAGGAGTTCGTCGAGGACGGCCACTTCAAGCGCTACGCCATCACCAATGACGGCATCTCGCCCAGGATCCTGTGGGGCGGGAACGGCCTGGTCCAGACCTACAACGGCAACGAGCACAACGAGTTCGGGGACACCTACGAGGGCAGGCGCAACCGACGGGGGATGATGGGCAAGCGCATGCACAAGATGAAGGCCCTCACAAAGGACATGCCCCCGCCCCAGCTCCACGGCCCCCGGGACGCCGAGGTGACCCTGGTGGGCTGGGGCTCGACGAAGATGCCAGGCAGGGAGGCCCTCAAGATGCTCGCGGGCGAGGGCCACGACTCGGTGAGCTACCTGCACTTCCCCTCGGTGTGGCCGATGGACACCGACCGGGCGGGGGCGATACTCCGCAAGCGGGAGCGGCTGGTGGGCGTCGAGACCAACTTCTCGGGGCAGCTCTGCGACCACCTGGCAAGCCACACCGGGGTCCGCATCGAGGACCGGATCCTCAAGTACGACGGGCGCCCGATGACGCCCAACTACATCATCCAGCTCCTCAGGGGGGTGATGGGATGGTGACGACCCAGGACTTCAAGTCCCGCATGCACATCGACTGGTGTCCGGGCTGCGGCAACTTCGGCATCCTCAACGCCCTCAAGCGGGCCCTCACCCAGCTGGACATCGGTCCCGACGGCGCCGTCGTCGTGTCGGGCATCGGCTGCTCGGCCAAGCTGCCCCACTTCATCAACCTCAACGGCTTCCACACCCTTCACGGCAGGGCGCTGCCCGCGGCCACGGGCATCAAGCTGGCCGTGGACGACCTGCCGGTGATAGCCGTCACCGGCGACGGGGACGGCTTGGGCATCGGCGGGACCCACTTCATCCACACGGCGCGGAGGAACGTGGACATCGTGCACATCCTGCACAACAACGCGGTGTACGGGCTCACCACCGGTCAGGCGGCACCCACGACCCAGCGGGGCATGACGACCAAGACCACCCCCCGGGGGGTCGTGGAGGAGCCCATCCAACCCGTGCCCCTGGCCCTGGTCAGCGGCGCTACGTTCGTGGCCCGGACCTACGTGGGGGACATGGAGCACTGCGTGGAGACCTTCAAGCAGGCCATCACCCACAAGGGCTACGCCCTCGTGGACACCCTCCAGCCCTGCGTGACCTTCAACAAGGTCTACACCTACGACTTCTACAACGAGCGGGTGTACCACCTCCGGGACGTGGGGCACGACCCGACCGACATGAAGCAGGCCATGCTCCGCGGCTACGAGTGGGGGGACCGCATCCCCCTGGGCGTGTTCTACCAGGAGGAGGCCAGGCCGACCCTCGGCGACGAGCTCCCCGGGCTCGAGAAGGGTCCCCTTTGCAAGCGCGACATCTCCGACGTGGACATCTCCCATCTCGTAAGGCCGATGATGTGATGGCTCACGGCGCGCCGGCCATGGCGTCCTCGATCAGGTTGCCCAGCTCCGTCACGTCCACATCGCCCGCCAGCGCGCCCACGGGCTCGCTGTCCCGGAAGGCTATGAAGGTGGGAGCGCTCACCACCTCGTAGGCCCAGACCAGGTCCTCCTCCTCATCCACCCTCACCCGGAAGAAGGCGACCCTGTCGCCGTACTCTGCCGCCACGCTCAATAGACGGGGCTCCATCGCCTGGCATGCGGCACAGTTGGGGGACCAGAACTCCACCAGCACCGGCCTGGGCTCCGAGAGCACGAGCCGCTCCCACTGGGAGTCCCCGACCAATGGTATCTCCAAGGGGTCCACCTGGGTCCACCTATCCGTACCCCGTCATCTCGTAGATGACCTTGGTCGCCTTGGCAGCGCACATCCCACCGAACTCCCCGGCCTCGGTGACCATGCGCTCGAGCACCTTGGGGTAGACCTCGCCCACCTGGGATGATACCAGGTTGCCCTTGCAGAAGACCATGAATGATGGCACGCCCTGGATGCCGTACCTCATTGCCAGGGATTGCTCCCGCTCTACGTTGACCACGTAGAAGCGGGCCTCGGTGCCCATCTCTTCGGCGAGCCTCTCCACCGCCGGCTCCATGGTGGCGCATACCGGACACGTGCTGGTAACGAACTCCACCAGCACGGGAACCTCGGAGCCAATGACCAGGGCGTCCCAGTCGCCGGCCCTCAATCTCTCGACGGACATCTCTTTGACCTCCTTGATATCGCCTTCCACCCTCCACCCCGATGTTCGCTCTCATCAACGATAAACCCTGGGATTAATCCACCCCCGCAGGTGGGGGGTGGGGAGTGGGGGTCCGCCACCTGCCAGGCGACCTAAAGGCTTATCTTGGCCATCGCCCCTCTTGGCCGATGTGCGATTGGCACTGCTCTCCATGGACTACCCACCACGCATGGCCGGGGGGACCACCATCCACACCAGAGCCCTCGCCCTGGCCCTTCTGGAGGCGGGGCACGAGGTCCACGTGGTGGCCGCGAGGGCGGATGATGTTCCCGACGAGGAGCTCCGGGAGGGCATCCATGTCCACCGGGTCCGATGGCCCTACACGGCGTGGTCCGGCATCCGGACGGGCAAGCTCCTCGACGAGATCGACGTGGTGCACGGCCACGGCACCTGCGCCTACGGGTTCATGAGGCTCCACGACTTCCCCACCCTGGTCAAGATGCACTCGACCTGGCTCGCCGAGACCGACCGCTACCGGGAGATCGGCGGCGGGCCCAGCAGGCTGATGGCGATGCGGACGTACACCAGGATGGAACGTTACTGCACGCGGAAGGCCGACCACCTGATATGCATAACCGAGGCCATCGCCAGGGAGACGGTGGAGGGTTACGGCGTCCCCCGCGACCGCATGACGGTCGTCCACAACGGCGTGAACGTATTCGCCTTCTCGATGGCCGTGCCCCTCCGGGAGCCCACCCGTGAGGAGCTGGGCCTGGAGGGCCTCACCATCGGCTACGTGGGCCGGCTGGAGCTCCACAAGGGGGTCCACCACCTGGTCGAGGCTGTCAAGGGCATGGACGTGGAACTGCTGGTGATGGGCGACGGCAACCAGCGGCAGGCCCTGGAGGCCCAGGCCCGTGAGCTGGGCGTCAAGGCCACCTTCACCGGGTTCGTCGAGCACGAGGACATGCCCCGCCACTACGCCGCCACCGACGTGATCTGCCACCCGTCGCTCTACGAGCCCCTGGGCAACGTCGTCCTCGAGTCGAGGGCAGCGGGCAAGCCCATCGTCGCGGCCGACTCCGGGGGCCTTGGCGAGGTGTTCGAGCCGGGCACGGGCGCCCTGGTGCCTCCCGGAGACGTGGAGGCGACCCGGGAGGCCCTCCGGGTCCTGGTCGAGGACCCCGAGGCCAGACGCGCCGCCGGCCGCAAGGGCCTGGAGACGGCCCCGCGGTACAGCTGGGGCAGGGTGGCAGAAGCCACCCTGGGAGCCGCCGAGCGTGTCCTCGCGGAACGGGCGGACGATTGAGGATCCCAGGCGTTGCGTGGTTGTCCGAACCTTTATTACGATAGCCACCCCTCTCCCACATCCAGGAGGCATTCGGAGCGTGGCTCTGGAGATCATTCAGCTCATATTTGGCATACTGCTGATCTTCGTACTGCCGGGGACAATGCTCATCAAGGCGATGTTTCCGAGGCCGGGCGAGTTGGACGAGGAGTACAACAGCATCTACGTACTGGCCCTGGGAATGGCCACCTCGATCTGTCTCACCATCCTCGCCGGCTTCGTCCTGGGCTCCCTTCCCGTCAAGGATGACGGCACCGGTTACTTCGACCGGCCCCTCATCATCGGCAGCCTGCTCGGCATGACCATCGTCTTCTTCCTCATAGGTTGGTGGAGGGGTGCCTATCCCTGGCTCGGGTTGCTCCACTCCAAGCTCGCCCGGTTCCCAATGCCGGCCGAGGCGCCCCGGGGCACCAAGCGGGATGACGAGCTCATGGCCCGCATCGAGGAACTGACCCGCGAGCACGACGCGCTGAAGCGGGAGGTCAAGGACCTGCTGAAGCGCGAACGCACCCACGGTCGCAAGATGGCCAAGCACTACAAGGAGCGACGCGAGGAGGCGGAGAAGGAGCTGGAGCGGGTCCGAGAGGAACTGGACATTGCGAGGGAGCAGCAATCAAAGATCATCTACGAGGCCAAGCAGAGGGAGGAGGCGAAGCGCCGCCGTCGCGAGAAGCGGAAGGAGCAGAGGGAGAAGAAGACGGAGCCCGAGACCAAGGGGGCTCCCGAGAGCAAAGGGCCGGAGACCCCCGGATCCCCCGATGGGGACGAGGGTACCGGGGCCGAAGAGAAGAAGGAAGAGGAGAAGGAAGAGAAGAAGGAAGAGGAGAAGGAAGAGAAGAAGGAAGAGAAGAAGGCTGAGGAGAAGGAAGAGGAGAAGGAGGAGGAGGATTGACCCCCGTGGCGGACGAGATGAAGCTGGTCATCGTCGTGCGCACCGACCTGGGCCTCAGCAAGGGCAAGTTGGCGGTCCAGGTGGCCCACGCCTCCGTGAACTGTGCCGTCCAGGCCCGGACCTCCAGACGGAAGCAGTACGACGATTGGTACAGGGGCGGCCAGAAGAAGATCGTGGCCAAGGTGGGCACCATGCGGGAGCTGCTGGAGCTCAAGTCCATGGCGGAGGCCAAGGGCCTCATCACATCGCTGGTGGTGGACGCGGGGCTCACCCAGGTGCCAGCCGGCACCACCACGTGCCTGGGCATCGGCCCGGCCGAGTCCCGGCAGGTCGATCCCCTGACGGGTGACCTTGGATTGCTCTGAGGATGGAGGGATACCTCTGAAGGAGGAAGTGAGCGTGATGGCCGTCGACGACGGCCCCTTCAAGTTCGAGGACCAGGCCAGCCTCCTGGTGGGCCTCGTGGTGAGGGGTACGGGCTACCTGGAGGCCGTGTACTCCTCCTCGGTGAGCGTTGACAGGCTCGACGCGACCGATGCCGTCGCCCATCTGGTGATGAGCAGCCGTCAGCTGCCCCAGCTCAAGGCGGTGCTGCTGGACGGGCTCACCCTGGCGGGCTTCAACGTGGTGGACATCGAGGCCCTCCACCGCGCTACGGACCTGCCGGTGCTGACCGTGGTGGACAAGGTGCCGGACCCGGAAGGCATCCGCAGCGCCCTCGAGGGCAGGTTCCCGGACTGGGAGGAGCGGTATCGGCTCATCTCCGCGCCCGAGACCCACACGATGGACCTTCCCGACGGTGGTACTCTGACATGCCACATGGTCGGGATGGACGTCAAGGAGGCCCGGGAATTGCTCAGGGTCACCACCCTTCGCGGTCACC
>JAUVRF010000253.1 GCA_030597775.1 Methanobacteriota archaeon
ACACCACCCTGGTGAGCAACGCCCCCGACAACGACATCCGGGAACCGGACAAGACCAACAACGAGCAGGTCACCATGGACACCTTCGACCGGCCGCCCTCGGCCGTACTGGACAACCTTGTCGGGACCGCCGATCCCACGAAGGTCGAGGATGGGGGCAAGGTCGCCGTCACGGTGTCCATCGAGAACACGGGCGACAATCCAGCGATCATCACCATAACCATCAAGGACGGGCTTACCGAGGTGGGTTCCAAGCAGGCCATCACCGTGCCCGCCGGTGGTATGAAGAACGAGAGCTTCTCCATCAAGCTGGAGGGTACCGGTGACCACGACATCACGGTCACCGTCTACGATGGCGACGAGGTCGCCCAGGACCCTGTTGGCAACGATCTGATAGAGTCGGTCACCGTGGAGGTGACGGCCAAGGAGGCCACCGATTCGAACACCACGCTGTACGTAGTGATAGTGGTCATCGCCCTGGTGGTCGTGGTCGCCTTGGTGTTCTTCCTGCGCCGCAAATAGTGATATCCTACCATTATAAAGGATGCCAGCAGGAACTGACTCCGATATCTATATAAGTAATCGTGATAATTTGCATAGTCAGATAGGTTGGGATGCACATGCAGTTAATTCGCGGTAGAAGAGCTGTGAGCATAACGGTAGTACTACTAATGATCGGGGCCCCTCTCTTGGTGGTCCTGACCGGGCCTGTGGCGGCACAGGACAACATCCTGCTGGTCACCCGGACCCAGGATGACATGGTCCTTGACGGCCTGGCGGACGAGGACGGATGGACCAAGGCCATCCCGGCCAGCATCGAGGTCGAACGCAAAGGCGACACCATAATAGTCGAGACCCGGTCCCTTTACGACGAGCAAAACATCTACATGTCCTTCACCTGGGCGGACGAGTCCTGGAGCGTGATCCCCCAGCAGTGGCAGTTCACCGGGGGCAGCTGGGCGTCCATACCCCACAAGGAGGACAGACTGTCCATCCTCTTGAACACCGAGGACTCCATCATCGGGTTCGAGCAGAACAAGCAGGCCTGCACCGCCGCCTGTCACCAGGACGAGTTCAAGACCGGCACCTCGGAGGAGCGAGGGGACCTCTGGCAGTGGTTGGCCGGACGGACCAACCCATCGACCCAGGTCCCGGACGTGGGCTGGATGGACGACCTGGAACTGACCGACCTGGGCATCGTCCCGGACGACTTCACGGGTTCCAAGGTATGGGAGATGAACTCGGTGTACGCACATGACGACAACGAGACCACCGAACCCTACACCCCGGGCGACGCGCCCAAGTGGATGGAGGGGAACGTTCCTCCGAACGAGGACCCTGAAGGCAACTTCCTGTTCCGTGGCTTCGAGACCGCCATCACCGACCCCACCGATTTCGATGACGGCACCACCCTGCCCGGCTACCTGTTGAGCAAGCCCTCCCCGGGCAAGGACAGGGCCGACATCGGCGCCAAGGCCCTCTACGACACCGACGCCAAGACCTGGACCCTGGAGATCAAGCGGGAGCTGGAGACCGGGAACGATGACGACATCCAGTTCGACAACCTCCTGAACATCTACAGCTTCGGCATGGCCCTGTTCGACAACCAGGCGGGCGGGACGGACACCGCGTACCGGTCGGAGCTGGTGACCCTGCGCTTCGAGGTGCCCGAGCTGGCGATCCTTTCCGCAGTGCCCAGTCTGGCATCGCCGATCATCGGTGACCTGATCAACATGACCGTCAAGGTGAAGAACCTGGGCGGTTACTCCACCGGCTTCACGGTGGCGATGTACGCTGACGACATGACCTCGGAGGCCATACAGACCCGTCCCTACGTCGAGATGCTGAGCGCCTTCGAGGAGGAGTTCAACTTCACCTGGGACACCACCGGGGTGACCCCGGGCAAGCATGTGATCTACGTCAAGGCGGACTCGGACGACCTCATCGCAGAGCAGGACAAGGAGAACAACGTGGTCCCCGTCGACGTCTGGGTCTATCCACCGGTTTCGGAGTTCAAGGCGAGCAAGAAGGACCCGGAGGAGGGCACGAAGATCAAGCTCACGGCCACGATCACGAACCCCTCCGATGTGGACACCAACGTCACCGTCGTGTTCTACGAGGGTGAAGAGGTGCTGGACACCCAGAGCCCCATCAACATCACCGCGGGCGAGACCGTCGATGTCATCTACGAGTGGAAGGCGAAGAAGGAGGGTAAGCACACCTTCAGGGTCGTCATCCAGGGTGCGGAGAACACCGAGATGACCACCACCGTCGACGTCAAGGCGGCGTCGCCCGGACCCGGTCTCATCATGGCGTTCCTGGCCGTGACCCTGGCCGCATGTGTCGCGCTGGTCGCCAGACGCCGTGGATGAGGGGGCGTTCCGCCCCTTGCCCAGAACCCCGGTCGACATCGGGGCCACCTTCGACAGCATAGCCGAGGCCTTCGACGCCACTCGGGCCCGACCCTGGTCCTTCGTCACCGATTGGCTGGAGGGCCTGGGACCCCTCGAGGGCCCCATGGTGGACGTGGGTTGCGGCAACGGACGCCACCTGGCAGTGGCAGGCCAGAGGGGGATGCGGGGCATAGGGATCGACCTCTCGGTCCGGTTGCTGGCCATCGCCCGCCAGCGCGTGGGCCCGGACACGGACCAGCGCAGCGGCGACGCCCGAGACCTGCCGATCGCAACGGATGCCGCGGGGGCCGTACTTGCCGTGGCCGTGATCCATCACATCCAGGAGGCCGGGGGCAGGAAGGACGCGGTCTCGGAGATCCGAAGGGTCCTCGCCCCCGGAGGCGAGGCGATCGTATCGGTCTGGGCCCTCGATGACCCCGATGTGGTCGCCAGGGCCCGCGCAAGACCGATGGAGGGAGGGGATGGCGCTGACATGCTGGTCCCATGGCGTGCCCCAGGAGGCCCCACCGTCGACAGGTACCTTCGGGTGATCTCCCCTGGAGAGCTTGCGGATATCTTGGTGAATCGCGGCCTTGAGGTGGCCCGTTCATGGGATGCGGGTGCGAACCATGTGGCCCTCGTCCATGCCCCCTGAGGGTGTCCCAGAGCTCTCTGGCCGATGGGGAAATCCTTAAATAGATACCGGGGTATTTCGCCATTCGCTTCTCAGGGACCGTTGGTTCTCCGGAGTGTTTTGCATGTCAAAGGAACTTAAGCAAACCGGAACTACTACGACCGCGCTTGTATGCAAGAACGGGGTCGTCATGGCGACCGAGCACCGTGCCACCGCAGGTACCCTGATCGCCCACAAGAAAACCCAGAAACTCTTCAAGATAGATGACAACCTTGGTCTCACCGTCGCGGGCCTCGTGGGTGACGCCCAGACGCTGGCCAGGTACATCAAGGCAGAGGCGGAGCTGTACCGGCTCAAGCGCAGCCAACCCATGTCGGTCATGGCCGCGTCGACGTTGATGGCCAACATCCTCTCCGGGAGGGCATACTTCCCGTACTGGGTGCAGTTGATAATCGCCGGCGTGGACCCCTCGGGAGGCCACGTATACTCACTGGACGCCGCGGGAGGGAGCATCGAGGACGAGTACGTCTCGACCGGCTCCGGCTCTCCCTTCGTGTACGGCGTGCTCGAGGACAACTTCAAGTCTGGATTGACGACCTCGGAAGGAGCGGACCTGGTGATCAGGGCCATCACGGCAGCGATGGCCCGTGATTCCGCGTCCGGGGACGGGATCGAGATAGCTATCATCAATAACAAGGGCTTCAATCTCCTCACCGAGAAGGAGATCATGGAGCGCACGAAGAAGATG
>JAUVRF010000333.1 GCA_030597775.1 Methanobacteriota archaeon
GCCTGTCATGCCTGGGGCTGCGCTCCGTTGTTGACCGAGGGGGACAAGCTCCCCAAGGAGGTGGGGGTCATCAACCTCCACGAGCGCATCGACCGGGGAAAGAACCCCATCCTGATGCTCGACGTCCGGGAGGAGGACGAGTTCAGGGGCCACCTGGGCCACATCGAGGGCGCGTACCACATTCCCCTGGACGAGATGGCGGAGCGGCTGGCCGAACTGACCTCGTTCAAGCACTCGGAGATCATCACCATCTGCCGCAGCGGGGGACGCAGCCTGACCGCGGCCGCCAAGCTGTTGACCGAAGCGTTCGAGGACGTGAAGAGCCTCCGTGGCGGCATGATCGCCTGGAACAGCAGGGGCTACCGCACCGGCAAGTGAGGGGCATCACCCGCGGGATCGGACGTGCCCGAGACCGCTGCCTGGGTCATACCATTGATGGCCATCGTGCTGATCGCGGTCCTGTTGGCGGGTCTCATCATCGGACCCAGGGTCCTCAAGAGGAAGGAGTGAACCTCACTCCGGACATACCGGGATCTGGTCGCAGATCTTCTCATCCACTCCCAGGTCCTTCAGGAACGCCTTGCGCTGGGTGAGCATCATCTTGACCCAGCCGCGGTAGACGTCCATCCTGCCCTGCTCCTCGAAGAGGGTGATGGGATTGAGGATCTCCTTGGGCACCTTCTCGAGCAGGGGCGCGTTGTCGGGGTGGTCGATGTCCGCGATGAGGTAGCCGAAGTCCGGGTCCTCCTTCCAGACGATATTCTCCATCAGCATGGCCTCAAGCATGGCCGAGGAGTGCCGGATCTTCACCTTGAGGGCGGTCCCGGTCTCCACGTCCTTGGCGTCCCCACCGACCCACCCGGTGTTCATCATCCAGGTGACCAGCTGGGGGATGTCCTTGGCCAGCTCGGCGAACCTTATCGCCTGAAGGCCCGCCTTCCTGGGGAAGAAGGGCTGGGTGAACGGGGACCGGATGCGGCCACGGTCCTTGCCCGCGGCCGAGGTCTTGGTGGTCTCGCCCAGCATGAAGTAGGCGGCGGCCTGCTCCTGGGACTTGAACTTGACGATGCCCGGGAAGGCGGCGTCGGGGCCCTCGTCCCGGTCCAGCATGCCCATGGACTCCATGGGCGGGATGGTGTTGAGATCGGGAACACCAGGGATCTCCGACAGCGGGAAGATGGACCGACCGTTCTGCGTCCACACCAGGAAGTCCCAGCCGTCATCGGGGATCATGTTCTCGTCCACCTTTTCCTCCAGCTTGACCTCCCCGCGGATGTAGGCGTCCACGTTGTCCATGGGGGCGCCGGTCATCACCAGTTCGTCCCGCAGGCGCTTCACATCCTCCACCGACAGGGGCTGCTTGGAGAAGTCGAAGTCGCCGTTCCCGTCGACGTAGCCGTTCTCGAGCCATGCCGAGGGCCTCAGGGTGCCGTTCCAGATGATGGGCTCCGCTTCCTTGGTCAATCCGTAGGTCTTGGCGAAGGCGCCGTTCTCCGTGATGGTGATGTAGCCCCCGGGCCACACGCACACCATGTCGTCCTGTATGGGCTGGGTCAGCTCGCCCTGCTTCGAGAAGGTGGTGGTGGTCTTCCCGGTGCCGGAGAGGCCCAGGATGGTCATGGTGAGGCGCTTGCCCTTCACGGTGACGGCCTTGGCGCCGGCATGTAGCACGAGTCCACCCATCTTGTAGACGTACTCGTTGAGCATCCGGAGAGCGCCCTTCTTGGTCTCTCCGAAGTAATCCGAGCCGATGACGTACGTGGTCATGTTCTCCAGGTCCACGATCATCGCCATGTTGCCAGGCATTCCCGTGGCGGGCAGGTCGGGGACCATCACCAGGCGCATGACGGGCTTGTAAGGTCCAGCCAGCTCCTCGGGGGTCTCCGCCTCCTCCCGGGAGAAGCTCAGGACCTGTTGCATGCCTGCAACATTGGCCCCCTGCAGGCTGTAGAACCACTGGATCGGGAAGTAGTGCTTGCCCAGGCCGTAGTAGCCCTGTATCTCGATGAGCCTGCCCTTGAGCTCGATGAAGTCCCATACCCGCTGGATGTACTCGGCCGCCTTCTCCGGCGAGATGATGGGTCCCGAGTAGAGGTTCCTGTCCTCCTCCTCGGCGATGATGTACGTGTACTGCGCGTGCCTGGCCTTGTCGCGCGTTATCTTGTTCACACCCCCATACCTCGTCTCGGCGCATGCCAGGCTGTGCTTGATCGCCAAAGCTCGAAGCTCGTCCTGGCTGGGGTTTGTAATGTACTTGACGTCGAAGGGATGCAGCTCCTTCGTCGGCGGGGCTCTAACCATCTTCTTCATTTTGTCCACCACTCCTCACCTTGGGCGGGAAAGTTCCCGCACCGTGCCATATAGGCGGTTGGGTGAACCGACGATGAGGTAGAAAAGGATATTGCTCTGGGCCAATGGAGCTGGAGCTGCGGGGCTGCGATCGAATGCACTGGACAGGGGTCGGACCCGGACCTACTTGTAGATCTTCCGGGCGAACCTGTCGATGATGGAGCGTCGCTTGTTGGCCTTGTGCTCCTCCTCCAGCTCCTCGGCCTTCAGCTTGGGGTCGCCCTCGTAACCCGATGCCGAGATGCCCTGGAGGTCCGCCAGCTCGCCGGGATCGAGCCATATGCCGGCACAGTTGAGGCACACGTCCACCACCACCTCCTCGGCGTGCTCGTGGTCCATGAGGTTGCCGCAACGGGGGCACACCAGGGGACTCTCGGTCTTGGTGCCTATCTGCTTGGTCAGGTAGTCGGAGAGCTTCTTGCTCTCTATGATCTTGCCCAGCTCGTTCTTGTCCAGCCATATGCCGCTGCATGATGGGCACACGTCCATGACCACCTTCTTCTTGGGGATCTCCGCATCGATCTTGTTCATCTTGACGAAGCACTTGGGACAATCTATCGGTTCGTCGGGCTTTGACTTGAGCAGCGTCATATCCTCGCCTCCCTCTCGGGCCTTGCACCAACAAGAAGCGCTTCAGGTATTTACGTTTACTACCCCCCTTTATGATTAACCGCGATTATTCTCCGAGTCGGCATATATACGGAGCCCGCGGTCTAAATCCTCGATGACGCGAAAAGGCGACGACGGGAACGGGAAGGTCGGTCCGACGGACATCCCCCCTTGCAATTACGAGCTCAGATCGGATGGGAACTCATTAACCA
>JAUVRF010000093.1 GCA_030597775.1 Methanobacteriota archaeon
CCAACTCTTCGTCATCATCCTCATCTCCGTCATGATGGTCCTTCCGGGGGCCCTGTCGGCCCCAGTCCCCGACGGGGAACGGTCCGGAGGGTCGGACCGCGGGATGGACCCCCCACCTGCAGAGATGCTCGTCATCGATAGGATCAGTACCGTCGTGGAGGTGCCTCCCGGTGGCGAACGGGTCCTGCGCATCGTCCACGAGAACAATACCCTGGAACCCAGGGACTGGATGGACCCCCTCGAACTGGTCTCGGGCGCTGCGGCGGAGGCCGTGGACGCCGTCCAACCCTGGTTGAAGCGCGACCTGGCCGTCCAGCTCCTCCGGATGGGCAGGGACGGCGACCGATTCGCCCGCCTCATCCGGGACTGCACCGATGACCTGTACGTGGACGAGATAGCCTTCTCGGTGGCCCACACCCCACCGGAGGAACTGAGGTCGATGGGCTCCGAGAACGTGCTCAGGGACAACGTCCACCAGCTGTACGACCAGGACCAGTACATACCCTACGCGGAAGTGGTGGAACGGACCGGGGAGGACGGCAACTACACCACCATCCAGTACACCAACTACACCGGTGTCCAGCACGAGTATCCCAGGGACATCTACTACTGGTACGTGGCCCACGCAAGGGTGTTCTGGGAGGCCCCCGCCAAGGTGGCGGGCAAGTCATTCTGGCGGAAGGCGTACTTCGATGAGATCACCTGGGAGGCCTCGGACACCATGAGGTCGTACCTCACGGGGTGCGACACCATCATCGAGGGCGCCAACGCGTCCACCATCTGGATGCAGATGAACATGGAGTTCGGATACGGCACCAATCCCCTCCAGCCGGTGCAGGTCATACTGGAGCGGTACGGCAGCTGCGGTCAGTACAGCATCACCACCGCCGCCTCCCTCAAGGTTGCCATGATCCCCGCCCGGGTGACCATATACCCCGCCTCGGACCATCAATGGTGCGAGGTGTGGATCGATGGCCACTGGATGCACGTGGACGCATCGAACGATGTGGCCGGCAACACCCGCGTGAAGGAACCCGAACTGATCCGCCGGACGAACAGCGTCAACTTCAACGACGCGGGCGTGTTCGAGCGGGGCTGGAAGCCCTACATGAGCGCGACCAGCGCCTTCAGGAGCGACGACGTCATTATCAACACGATCGACATCTCGGCATCAGACCCCAGCTTCTCCTTCAAGGAGGCCGGTCTGGTGGAGCGGAACGGGGCCGAACCCCACATGTACACCGAGACCTCCACCGTCCACATATTGGTGCAGGATTCTGGCGGCGACCCCCTCGAGGGAGCCTACGTGGGCATCTACCGCGTCGGCCACGACATCTACAATCCAGGTACCCGGGACTACCCCCACTTCGCCTATGCCAACTACACCAACGCCACCGGATGGACCGACATCGAGCTTGGCCTCCAGGGCTACTGCAGCCGATGCGACGAGAGCCATTACTACGCCGCCCTCGTGTTGTCCCAGTACAACAAGGAGACCAACAACTTCTACGCATTCGACGTGGCCGAGGAGAACCAGGAATACACCCTCCAGTTCACCGTCTCCGGGGACGCGCCACGGCAGGTCGAGCCGACATGGGGCCCCATTGTGACCACATTCCCGCCGATGGACTACCAGCTGTCGTACGAGATGGACGTGTCGGGGCGCCAACGTCACGTGCCTGGCGAGTGCGGCCAGTACGAGATGTTCGGGTTCCGAACATCCTTCGACCATCTCTTCCCAGCCGACCTGGACGTGCTGTTGACCAACGAGGCTGGGATGATCAGCTACTATGGGGGCGGGGGTACCGGGGTCTGGACCGGTGCCAGGGACATCGAGCATCTGGAGGAAACGATGCCTCTACCCCACGGTGAGGACTCGTACCTCATCCTGTCCAATCGCGATTGCAGCGTGTCCACCAAGGTCGTCAACCTGACCGTGAGCCTGTCGGCCCTCTGCAAGCCCAGACTCGATATCGAAGGTCCGACGGAGGGTTCGTACCACAGCACCGCGACCCCGCTGGAGGTCAATGGCACCCTCAGGGACCACATCCCGAGCCAGACCCTCGAGGCATCCCTGGACAGTGGCGACACCTGGACCGACATCACCGCCGACCATTCGGTGGTGGGCATGACCTACAGCACCCTGCTGGACGTCAGCACCCTCCCTTCCGGGGACTACGAGGTGCTTGTCCGGGCGACGGACACCGAGGGGATCTGGCGGCAGGGGATGGCGTCCATCTACCTGGACGCTGACGATCCCGTGGTCGAGGTCCTGGGACCCATCGGGGGAATGATACTGCCCGCCGGGGAGTTCGTCCCGGTGTCGGTGAACGCATCCGACAACCACATGCTGGCCTCGGTAAGGGGAAGGCTGGTCGGTCACGGATGGCACGACCTGACATCGGGGTCCACTTCGATCGATCTCTACGATGGCCTCCTGGAGACCGAGGGTGACGTGGGTCCCCTCGTCCTCGAGGTGGTCGCAACGGACGCGGTCGGCCGGACCACGCTGGTGTCAGTGAACTTGGTGCTAGACCCCCTCACGCCGATGCTCGAGCTGAGCACACCAGCACCCGGCAGCGAGACCGTGGTCGGGGCCGACGAGGAAGTGACCGTGGAGGGAAGCGTCTGGGACGACTACGGCATCGCCTCGCTCAGGTACCAGGTGGACGACGGCTCGTGGATCGACGTTTCAGGAACGATCGGGGTGTCGGACAGGTTCACCTTCGGCCTTCTTGTCTCGGAGTGGGAGGAGGGCGAGCATCAAGTGGTGCTCCAGGTGACGGACATGGCTGGGCATTCCTACCAGAGGGAGTTCTCGATAACCCGGGACGCCTCTCCACCAGTGCTCCTCCTTGACGGGTTCGGCGACGTCTACGATGACGATGACAGTGTGGAGATCTCAGGGACGGTGACCGACGAGCACGGGATCGAGGGATTATGGCTGTCTGTGGATGGCGGTCCGGAGATGACCGTCAACCTGGACGTGACCGGTAGGTTCGAATACTCGCTACCCTCCCGCTCCGAGGCCGTCGGCGCACACACGGTGTCACTGCGGTCGCGGGATGTCCTGGGGAACGAGCTCACTCGCACGGTGGGTTACACGGTCATGGATGTGACCACCCCTGACCTGATAATCGACAACCCCGGACAGGGGGCGAGGATCGGACGGGGCACGACGATCCAGCTCTCCGGAATGGCAAGCGACAACGTCGAGCTCTCCTCTCTTACGATGAGGATAGACAGCGGCGAACCCGTCGACATCATGGCGAGCCTCGATCCCGTCGTGGACCAGTACGTCCAGGGCATCCCCACCGTGGGCATGGACCTTGGCGAATTCCTGGTGGAGATCCAGGCCGAGGATGCCTCGGGCAACCTGGTGGTCAGGTCCGTCCTCGTGACCCTGGTCGATCGCACCGACCCCGAGCTGGAACTGGCCCTGGGACTGGATATCCCAGAGGTGGAACAGGGCAAGAGGATGATCGTTCCCGCCAGCTTCTCCGACGATGTGGGGGTGTCCAGGGTCGAGTACCGGATCGATGGATGGCAATGGACACCCGTCCTGTGCCCTCTGCCCTGCGAGCAATGGGACATCGCCGTTCCCTCGGAGGGCCTCGGCACGGGCATCCATCAGATCGAGGTCCGGGTGACCGACGACGCGGGCAACGAGCTCATCAAGACCACTCCCTTCAATGTGGTGGCCCCTCCGGAGGAGAGCAGCTACGGCGGATGGGCGATAGGAGGCATCGCGGTCGCGATACTGGTAGCGGTCGTCCTGGCCCTCCTCATCATGAACCGTTCCAAGGCCGCAGATGCTCCCGGGGAGGAAGACCCGGTGGAAGACCCGGTGGAAGACCCGGTGGAAGACCCGGTGGAAGACCCGGAGCGTGTGTCGGAGGGGGATGTTGTCATTGAGGAGGAGGCTCCGGCCGAGGGTATGGAGGATGGGACCCCGGTCGAGGGGGATGAGGAGAACCCCTAGAGCGCGCTATTCGATGTAGATGTCGCTCTTCAGGACCTCGACACCCTCCATGAGGGGGGTCTCCCGCCATGGCTCATCCTCGTACCATCCTCTCTCCTTCTCCTCCCTTATCCGTAAGGCCTTGTGGACCTCTGCCGCCGTGCGATTGCGGAAGACCTCCAGGTAGACCATGCAGGTGATGGCGGTCGTGGGAACGGTTATCAGGAGCGCCTGCATCAACTGGATGGCGGTATCCATGGGCATGGCCCGGACCAGGAGGCCCACCGCGATGATGGGGAAGAAGGCCACCTTGATCCAACGCTGGCTCTGGACACGGTAGCCCCTTGCCAGATCGAACTCACCCCCTCCCACAGGGATGATGGGTCCCACGGTCTCGACGGGGTACACGGGCAGGACCAGTACGGGCATGATGCTGAGAAGGTGGGCCGAGATGATCGCGGTGAAGATTATGTCCATCCTCTCCTCCACCCGCGGGTATGCCTCGGCGTAGATGGACAGGGCGATGAGGGCAAGGGCCGACCAGAACGTGGCCTCGCCCCAGCTCTTCCAGTCGAAGGAGGGTGCCACCCTGGTCCGGAGCTGGAGCTTCCGGGTGTCCAGGTACTTGCGGCTCCCCATCTCGAAGATCCATCGGGACCTCTTGATGTGGCGGCGGCGGCGACTGTTGACCGTCCTGCCCTCTCCAAGGATCGGGGTGATGTCCCGCACCCTGAGGAGGGTGCTGGGGAGGTAACGAGACATGATGGCATGGGCAAGGTAGCCCACTGCGAAGGCAACGCAGATGGCCCTGGCGGTCTCCCAGAGCACGATGCCCGCCACTGTGATGGGGTCGGTGGACTGGTCCACGAGCATGACACGGACGACGACCGCGGCCATGAAGATGCCGATGAAGCCGGCCAGGCGCTTTATGAACTCACGTCCACCGATGAAGAACCTCGAGAGGACGATGAGGCCCGCAAGGGCAAATCCGTTGTAGAGGGAGATACCCACTATGTAGTTGAATGGGGCCTCCTCCTCGTGGAGGGGGAACCTGCCCTCAGCGTTGAGCCAGTTGAGCACCGGAATGAGGGCGATGCCCGTGACAAAGAAGACGATCAACAGGTTCCTCGAGTACCTTTTCAACTCCCCGCCTCCGCCTGGAGTATTTACCTTGGCGGGATTGCCAACAGTATATTTAATAGGTGGGGGTGCCGGGTTCCCTCCACATGATGGTGGCCGCCACCACCAGCTCCCAAAGCACACGGACCAGCACGGCCACCGTCTCCGTCTGGGGTTTTAGACCCACGGCGATGAGCACAAGACCCAGCGCGAAGGCGACCAACGTGAACCAGGTGACGCCCTTGCCAAGGACGGGGGCGCGGTACAGGGACAGGGAGTAGAACAGGAGGGCGACCTGCATCGAGCTGAAGAAGCCCACGGCAACGATGAAATGCTTTCCCTCGTAATCCTCCGTGAAGATCCCGATGAGGATTAGGAAGACGGCGCCGACCACGGTGAACCCCACGGCCATGTCGACGATGATGTCACCTCCCAGGACCGGACGCACGGCCAGGATGGCAAAGGGGATGGTGAGACCGCCAGCTATGATGACGGCGGAATTGAAGGCCCATGCCGCTGCTCCGACGCCCAGGTCCGAGAGGTAGTTCTCGAAGAAGGTGTAGTCCGGGTCGTTTACCATGGCAACGACGTACAGCGCCATGAACACCGTTGGGGCCAGAAGACCGCAGATGGTCCCGATGCGGTGGATGTCCAACCTCATCGGACCGGGATGGGCCGGAGGGGTTCAACTAAGTTGCCACGGTATGCCCAAGGAGGTCGCTCCATTGGCCAGGTCAGAAACCCTTTTTAGGGCCCAGACCCTTGGCGCCATCATGGCGGAGGACGAGGATGGAGAGGACAAGGGCGGGCGTCTCTCACCCCGGGGCAAGGCCTTTGGGGTCGCCCTCCTCGTCGACCTTCTCTGCCTGCCCCTCAGCCTCATCCTGTTCCTTGTATGGCCCGTGGTCATCCTCGCCATCGTCCCCTACGCTGGAGGTGCCCTCGGGGGCAGGTACGTGGACCGCAGGACCGGCATGCTCATGGGAGCCCTGGCCGCCGCCATCATGACGACCGTGCTTGTGACGATATTCCTCTTCATCCTGATGAGACTCCCCGGTGAGAGCTTCGATTTCTGGGAGACCACCGGCCTGAGCATCATGGCCGCGGCATATGTCGTGTCCGTGCTGTTCGGTGCCCTGGGCGGTCGCCATGGTTCGATCGCTGCCGAGGATGAATGACGTTCCGAGCACTCCGGGTCCCTATCAAGGTTCCTTGCTCTGGGATGCCAGATCGGCCTCCTCGGCCATCTTGTACATCTTACGCTCGGTCCTGAACTCCCGGACCATCCCGCCCATCTCCCGGAGCATGAAGCCCAGGGCGATACCCACGATGAGACCGCACAGGCCTCCGGTGATGAAGCGCATCAGGTTCGTGGACTCCCAGTAACCCAGGAGTTGGCCCACGCCGTCTATGCCGATCGGGACCAGGGCGACCATCAACCACCAGGCCTTGAGGTTGTTGATGCGATCATAGTGGGGCATCCGCGGGAAGACCGAGATGGCCAGACCGATCGTCATGAATGTGTATATTGCCACGTCCCTTGCACAGAACGGCATCTGGTTGCCATTGAGGATCAGCGACCGGTTCTGCTTCTGGTGACACTGGGAATCTCCCGCGCTGTACATGGTCGACACGATGGGTGGCAGGTCCTCCCAGATCTCCTCGTGGTCCTTGACACCGACCCAACCGTCCAGTCCCAGGAGGGAGCCCTCCTCGACCATGTAGGGCGTTACATACATGAGTCCCGTCCAGATACCGATGATGATCAGGGCCACCAGATTGATGTAGAGG
>JAUVRF010000001.1 GCA_030597775.1 Methanobacteriota archaeon
GCGGTGCCTCCGCCATCGAGATCGCATTGGAGCTCCGCGACTACGCCGCGACCATCGGCGGTCGCGAGCAGCTGGCCATCGACGCCTTCGCCAACGCCATCGAGATCATCCCCAAGACCCTGGCCGAGAACGCTGGCCTTGACTCGATCAACGCGATCCTGGACCTGCGCCAGGCCCACAAGAAGGGCCAGAAGTACGCCGGGCTCAACGTGTTCTCCGGCAAGGTCGTCAACATGATGGACGCCGAGGTCATCGAACCCCTGAGGGTCGGCACCCAGGCAATCCAGTCCGCGACCGAGGCGGCGATCATGATCCTGCGCATCGATGATGTGATCGCGGCCAAGGCGGGCGGCGGTCCCGGTGGTCCTGGCGGCATGCCTGGCATGGGCGACATGGACTACTAGATGGGACGGGGGTTCGACCCCCGCCCCTCTCCCCTTTTTTTTTTATTTTCCACTTGCCGAGCCCAGGCTCTCATGATCCGCGATCTTGCAGCCTGGGGACGCCAGCTATCCTCATTGGCCGCACTTGCCCACGAGGGGTACGAAGATGCAACCACCCAAGCGCTCCACCGTCGTGCGGTTCCCTTTCCTTGTCACCCGCGTCAGTTCCTGCATGTAGGGACTCCCCACGGGAATGAGCAGCATGCCGTCCTCGGAGAGGTTGTCCACCATTGTCTCGGACAGGCGAGGAGCTGCGCATGCCACCGAGATCCGGTCGTACGGGGCGTGCTCGGGCCAACCGCACGAGCCGTCCCCGACCACAACGGTCACCCTGTCGGAGAGGCCAGCTGCCTCCAGGTTGTCCCGGGCCCGTCGGGCAAGGGCCTCGATGCGTTCCACAGTGAAGACATGGCCAGTGGGTCCGACCACGTGGGCGATCACCGCGGCATGGTAACCCAAGCCTCCACCCACCTCCAGCACCCGCTGGCCCTCACTGCAACGCATGGCCTCCACCATTATGGCAACCATGTGAGGTGCGGAGATCGTCTGGTGGTGGCCTATCTCCAGGGGATGGTCGGCGTAGGCCGCCCGCTGGACGCTCGTTGGAACGAACAACTCACGTCTCACGGAGCCCATCGCGTGACGGACCGGGTCGGAGCGGACGTATCCCGAGCGCTCCAGGTGTTCCACTAGGAGCCCCCTCTGGTCATCGAAACTACCTTTTGGGACGATTTTCCCCTCCGAGCACGTTTAATGACTGGCCCTCCTTTAACGTTTGTGGGTGAGGGCCTCAACCAATCCGAAAGATTAATAACCAAAGATGTGGGTTCAAACTGCTGGTCCTGAGCCAGCACTCAACCAATTCGGGGGACACTATAAGATGATACGCAAGAACTACCTACTGATACTACTCCTCATCCTGGGGGTTACCCTCGTGGTCGCGAGCGCTGTCTCGGCTGCTGACGAGCTGGAGATATTCGCCGGTCAGGACAAGACCGTCCGCGCGAACACCCCCCTGGAGTTCAATGATGCACTTATCAACAAGCCCAATCCTCTGGACCCTGAGCGAACCTACACATTCTCGTGGGATTTCGACAACAAGAAGAACACCGACCTGGACACTCCACCCATCTTCGACAACGATGCCGAGAGCAACGAGAGGTTCACCGAGTGGACCTATCACATCCCCGGTGTGTATATCGTGACCCTCACGGTGGAGGATGGCTTCAACACCGTCAAGGACACCCTTCAGGTGACCGTCAAGGCGAACGAGCCACCTGACATCCACGTCAACTCCACCGAGTCGGCGTTCAAGGACGTCGAGCACATCTTCTACGGCGACGCCACCGACGACAACGCCCCGCCCCACCTTCTGAGATGGCACTGGGAGTTCGGTGATGGTGAGTCCAGCGACGATGCCCCACCGGTGCGCCACGTCTACGGGTCGGTGCGTGGTTACCAGGTGAAGGTGCGCGTCACCGACCCCGACAACGATTACTCGGTGTTCACCATCTTCCTCAACGTTGTCGAGAAGCCAGGAGAGATGGGAAGGCTCTATCCCATCAAGGACGGCAAGATAT
The DNA here is from genome assembly GCA_030597775.1 of Methanobacteriota archaeon. Taxonomy (GTDB): domain Archaea; phylum Thermoplasmatota; class DTKX01; order DTKX01. The sequence continues at coordinate 2,024 of JAUVRF010000001.1, forward strand.
CCCACAAGGCAAAGGAGATCCGGGAGGAGGGTTACATCGCCTACAAGCTCCCCGTCAAGAAAAATCACGACATCATAATAGAGGTCATCGTATCCACCAGCCCGCCCTCTCCACCGGTCTCTGTGCTGATCTTCACCTCGGAGAACGCATTCTTGGACTACGAGCTGGGCGTGGGCGGCACCTGGAGGGGCAGCCTGTCCCACGAGGAGCTGGATTACCTGCACTTGATGGCGTTCACCGCCGATGAGGACGCGGACTACTATATCGTCATCGACAATGGCTACCAGACGGGAGGCGGCTTCGCGTCCCTCTCCGGAATGGCCACAGTTGACATCAAGGTCGAGGACATTGACCACGGAAATTGGTGGGTCGACATCCCCTTCTTCGTCTACTTCCTGATCGTGGTCGTCGTCGCGGTCTTGGTGCTGTTCATCGTTGGCAACAAGTTCCTCGAGGTGCAGCAGAGCCAGAAGCAGCAGAAACAGGCCATCGTCCAGACCAAGGTCCAGAAGGACCAGGCCGTCAGTTCCCTCAGGAGCTTCTTGGACAACCCCGAGGACGCCACGGTCCGCGCTTCACAGCGGGCCCAGATGGCACCCCAGTACCCGCAGCCAGCCCCGGGCGGACCGCCCGGAGGTCCCGGACCCGGACCCGTTCCGGGCCCTGGCCCGACCCCGATCCCAGGCGGAGCGCCCGTCCAGACCCGTCCCGTGGGAGCACCTGTGGCCTCGCAACCCCAGCGACCCCCGGGAGCACCCGGAGGCCCGCCGCCCCCGCGCCCCGCTGGAGCGCCTGGAGGCCCACCTCAGCAAGCGCCCCCGAAGACCCCACCCGCGGAGGCACCCGCGGAGGCACCCCCCGAGACCGAGGTCCCAACGACCTTCGAAGTGCCTCCCATCGTCGAGGCGCCTTCGATCGTGCAAGGTGACGCTCCCGAGATGATCTCGTCCACGGGGCCCGTCTATCTGAAGACGGAGCAACCCAAGCGGGAGAAGACCGACTTCGATCTGAGGTCGGACAAGGATGTGGCCGCGGATTTCGAGCTGAGATCGGAGAAGGACGTCATCGAGGAAGATGAGAGATCCAAGGCCCGCAAGGGTTCAGAGACCAAAGAGGAATCCGAGAGCTCCGAGGAGGAGTGAGCCAGGGGGCGAGCCTTTGCCCCTCCCAAGATCCCGAACAGGACCCCCCGGGTCGTCAGATACCACACATCTATCGGTAGTGGGAACGGGGTACGTTGGCCTGGTCACCGCCCTGGCCTTCTGCCACCACGGACATCGTGTCACCTGCGTGGACATCATCCCCGAGAGGGTCGACTCCGTCTCCAGGGGGAAGGCGCCCTTCTACGAGCCGGATGTGGCCGAGGCCCTCGCCCGACACCTGGGCTCGGGCCTCCTCGACGCCACCACGGACACCGCAAAGGCTGTGGCGAGCACCGAGATCACATTCCTCTGCGTGGGCACGCCGTCCTCTGCGGACGGTTCATACGACCTTGGCCATCTTGGAGCCGCCGCCCGTTCGATGGGTGAGGCCATCGCCGGCCTGGACAGGCATCACCTCGTCGTGACCAAGAGCACCGTCACCCCCACCGCCAATCGGTCCGTGGTCCTCCCGGCCATCACCAACGCCTCGGGCAAGGAGGCCCCGGCAGGGTTCTCCCTGGCCTCGAATCCGGAGTTCCTGCGGGAGGGGTCCGCCCTGGCCGACGCGCTGGCACCCGACCGCATAGTTCTCGGGATAATGGAGGGGGACCAGGCTGCCAGGGACCTCCTGGAGGGCCTTTACGCGCCCTTCGACCGGCCACTCCTTGTCACCTCCCTCGAGGGCGCCGAGCTGATCAAGCTGGCCTCCAACTCGCTTCTGGCCATCAAGGTGGCCTTCGCCAACGAGGTGGCGAACCTGGCCTCATCGGTCGATGCCGACGGTTACCAGGTCCTGGAGGGCGTGGGCCTCGATCATCGGCTTGGACCACACTTCCTGAGGGCGGGGGCTGGGTTCGGCGGGAGCTGCTTCCCGAGGGGCCTGCGAGCGCTGGTGGCCTTCTCCAGGTCCCAGGGCGCCCCCGCGCTGTTGCCGACCGCTGCGCTGGACCAGAACGAGGTGCAACCAGCCGTCATGGTCGACCTGGTCCGCAAGGCCCTCGACGGGAACCTCCAGGGAAAACGGGTGGCACTCCTGGGCCTGGCATTCAAGCCGGATACCGACGACGTGAGGGAGACCCGGGCGCTTCCCATCTACAAGCTCCTCCTGGAAGAGGGTGCCACCGTCGTGTGCCACGACCCGCGCGCCGGGAGCAACTTCGTCGAGCTGGTCCGCGAGGAGGGGCTGGCACATCCCGATGTCCGTGAGGGGTTGGATGAGGTCCTGAGAGAAGCCAACGCCGCCGTCATCCAGACCGAGTGGGAGGAGTACCGGTTGTTGGGACCGGCGGAGCTCGTTTCCGAAATGGCACCGCCTCGAGCAATAGTCGACGCTCGCAGGACCTTCGACCCTTACATGATGCGGGCGGCTGGTGTGACGTACTGGGGCGTCGGGCTCCCACCACCCTGATCAGGACCCGTCCTCAAGGACCCTGCGTATGGTTCCCGCGGTCTCGGCCACGTCAAACAGCATACCGCCCACCTCGACGGACCTGTCGAGGACCACAACGAGTATGTTCCGCTCGTCGATGGGAGTGGTGAGGATGTAGTGTTGCGTGGCCACGATGATGACCGTTTCGGCCTCCTCGCCCTCCACGGACTCCATCACCAGCTCGCCGAGGCCCTGCATGAACGCGGTCCTCAGGGCCAGGACCTCCAGGTTGACACTGTCCGGTAGATCGGAGGCCACTGGAATACCATCCCGGCTGATGACGGTGGATGCCACGACGCCGTTGGTCCCCCTGAGGCCCTCAAGGATCCCCTCAAGAGAGGCTCTTGTTGCGGTCACGATGGTTCCCTCGAGACACCTCGCCGAACGGTCAGCCTTCCCTCACCGTCAGCTCGAAGTTGCAGATGGTGTTCCCGGCGGAGACGCAGTCGGTCTCCTGGCAATAGTACCTCTTCCGTGTCAGGGCCGAGGTCGTGCCAGCCAGATAGCCTCTGGTGAGGTCGCATGAGATCGTTCCCGTCTGGCCCAGGGCGAGGGCCTCGGTGGAACCGTCGCATTCCACGTGCAGACTCCCCTCTGGCAACTCGGTCACGATGATGCGGCCCAGGCCCATCTCGATCCACAGGGACGTCAGGGTCTCGGGCAGGGTCAGGTCGCCGTTCACCTGGATGTTGATCTTCCTCGTCACAGCCTCACCGCTGGAGAACCCTATCCTGAAGAGGATGGCGCGGGCCGCGTCGAGACCTGCAAGCTCCAGGAACTCGTCGTGAAGGCTCTTGAGGATCTGGGTCGGCATTATGAAGAAGGCCGCCTGGATGGACTCATCCGGTTCAGCTCCAACGCCCATCGTTCAGCCTCCATTCAGTGTCAGCGGCTCCATCTCACGTTCGATGAGTTTCAGGTCCTTCTCGCTGAGGGTCGACGGGCTGATCGTGGCGATCAGCACGCTGTCGTGGATCGCCACCTGGTCCCTCACAAGCTGGAGGAACTTCAAAGCCGAATGGTAGTTGTTCTGAACGATGAGGTACTCCAGACCCGATATCATCACGGTGGCACGCTCCGCCTTCTTCAAGAAGTCCTCGATCTTGTGGTACAGCTTGCCCAATTGCACGGGCTCCACCGCGAACTCCTGCTCGGCGTTGCTCAGCCACAGCACCGGGGTGTTGGTTAGACCGTACAGCCTGCGTATCTTGGTGGGGAAGTCGCGGGTGATGCAAAGACCCTGGTTGCCCGATGCAAGCTCGTTCACGAACAGCTTGTAGGCTCCGTCAGGGTCCTCGGCTTCCACAAGGTAGGCAACGCCCCTCTCAAGTTCCGACTCAGGCTTCGCCTTGGCTGCCACATCAGGGGCCTTGGCGGTCTCCTCCTGCACGGGGGTGAAGTACTCGGTCCCCAAGGTGATGATGAAACAGGTCTCGGACCAGTCCTGTGAGCATTGGACCTCGTCAACGTTGGTCTCTTTCTGGCTAAGTCCAACGGTCATGCCGTTTAGGTAACCGCGTGTGAAATGACACTTGGGTTCCTTGGGTTTGCCCAGGGCCAGGCTCTCGACCGACTCGTGGAACCTGACCTTGATGTGCTCGTCGCTGACCTCCTCCACGGTTATCCGACCGAGACCTATCCCAGCCCACAGGGGAGGTATGGTCTCGGCGATCTCCTCCATGGTCTCGCACCTCATGCCCATCCGGGTGACCATACCCTCACCGCAGCGGATGCCATAACGGTACAGCATGTCGTTGGCAAGGGCATCACCGCCTTGGATCTCGATCTCGTCCCTGAGGCTCTTCAGGGCGTTCCCGGGCATTATGAAGAAAGCCATCTGGAGCGGGTCCTCCTCCCCCTCCTCCTCCTCGAGCAGAACCAGATCCTCTTCCATGCCTATGACCTCCTATATCGCATTGATCTTCTTGAAGAAGCTGTAGCATAAGGTGTTCCCCAGCTCCAGGAACGACGCCTCCACGTTCTCGCCAGTCTTTGCGGAGGTGAAGTGCAGACGCGCGTTGAACTTCTTAGCGATTCGCTCCGCCTCGGAGAGGTCGAAGGTGCTCTTGTCGATGAGGTCCGCCTTGTGTATCAGGAGGACCAGAGGGACGCTACCCACCGTCTTTTGGAACCCGGTGGCCCATTCCTCCAGGCTCTTGATGGTCGCCGGCCTGGTGGCATCGGCGACGACAAGGCCGCCTTCGGCGCCCTGGTAGTAGACCGGATGCAGTCTCGAGTACTCCTTCTGACCCAGGATGTCCCAGATGAGAAGCGAGATCCTCACCTTCATGTCCTGGGAAGGATGTTTGAAGACCAACGACTTCTTGGTCACTTTGGTTCCGATGGTGGTGATGTACTTGTCGTCGAAGCTGCTGTAGACGTATCGGCGTATCAGAGAGGTCTTTCCAACAGCAGCATCCCCCAACAGGCAAATCTTCTTGATAAGTTCCTTTGTCTCTGTCATGCCTACCGAGGCATGTATTGACCAATGGATAAATTAAGTTTCCCAGCTGCTTCAGTGAATTTTCCAACCACGAGCATGAATGTCAGGGCTCCCAATCGACACGAATGCACAATTCCGCCCACATCTATGATGTTTTGTGAACCCTCTGGTTGGCATATCTTTGTTTTCATGGGATTTGGATGTCGATGTGAGGAATCCGAAAAGGCAAACCCTGTTCGGCAAAAATTAAATATGATTTAGTGCAAAGAATAGTACGTAAGAAGCAGCGGGATGGCATCAACCGTTAGTAAGTCATTTCTGACTCCCTAACATCCAAACCGCCTCCCCCCCCCACCTCATCGTGCCACCCGCTGCTTCTACCCCCTTTTCCCCGTTTCTCTGGCAGGCCTAGCCATACCAAACCTTTTTCTGGCGCAATGGCCATTTGTAGAAGGTGCAGCCAGAGGGCCGAACGAACGACCCCAAGGATGGGATGCCAAGCGGACAGCCCCACGTCGTCCGCACCTTCACCTTGGTCCTCGTCGTGGTAGCCCTCGCCCTGGCCCCGACCCTGGTCGCGGCATCCCCCCTGGCCGATGCGGGTCCCGAGATCGAGGATTACACTGGCAGGCCAGTGGTGTTCGAGGGCTTCGGGACCCCGGACGAATCCCAGAGGATCATACTGTTCGAGTGGGATTTCGACGGTGACGGTGAATACGACTGGAATTCCACCAAGACCGGCATGGCCACGTACAAGTTCTGGGACGTGGGAAAGTACAACGCCACCTTCAGGGTGACCCAGTACAACGTGGACGACCAGGAACTGGTGACCGACAACGACACCACCAGCGTCAACATAATCTCTGGCAAGCCCGTGGGCAGGATCACCTCCACCTCGACCGCCCTGGTGAACTCGGACCATCGACTGGAGGCCGATTACTACGACCCGGACGGGGGCCAGCTGGAGTACGAATGGAGGATAGACGGGGACCTGGCCTCGAACGAGGCGTCGTTCAAGTACGAGTTCAAAGAGCTCGGGACCTACAACGTGACACTCTTCGTCACCGATGACGAGGATGAATGGGTCACCCGACAGATCGACGTCAGGGCCGTCGAGGAGCTGGACGAGGAGTTCGACAACTCCATCTACGTCTACGCCATCGTCATCGTCCTGGCGATCCTCGTGGTGGCGGTCTTGGCCTACTGGAGCATCCTCAAGGGTCACAAGGAGGGCAAGGGGAAGAAGGACCCGTTGACCTACGCGGAGATGGCGGGAGGGTCCTCCGAGATCGTCACGGAAGCAAGCCTGGCGGACCGGGAGGCAGAGGCCGCGCCACGGTCCAAACCGAAGGTGGTCAGACCGGAACGCGTGGTGGCGGGTCCCGGGAAGGCCAAGGGCGGGGGGCCGAGGGTGGCCGCTGCCCCGGACCGCATGCCGTGCCCCGAATGCGGCACGATCATGTCCGAGGATGGCTCCTGCGCCTTCTGCGGTTCGAACGAGGCCATCGATAGCGTGGAGAAGCAGATCCGGGACCACCAGGGCGAGGGATACATCCTGGCCAAGGCCGAGGAGGAGCTTGAACGTGCCAAGACGGAGCTCCACGTCAAGAACTTCGACGAGGTCGATGAGTACCTCGCCAATGCCAAGGAGCTGATGGAGGTTGCCGTTCGAGAGCACGAGAAGTGCCTCTCCCTCATGGCCTTGAACGACGAACTGATAATCATGGCCAAGGACCTGGACCTGGACGTTACCAAGGCGTCGAACCTGCTCAAGCTGTCCAAGTCCTTCCTGAAGTCGGGGAAGTACGAGAAGGCGGTATTCTACGCCGAGCGTAGCCGCGATTACCTCCTGGACACCCTCGAGCCGTTCGACCTTGACCTCTACTTCTGCGAGCACTGCAAGGGGGAGGTCGGCGAGGCCGACGACGAGTGCCCCCACTGCGAGGAGGCCATCGAGAGCGGTATTCTCAAGAGGGCCAAGCGGGAGCTCGCGGAACTGAAACGGCGCTTCGGGGGACTCTCGAAGGGCCACGAGAAGCACCAGCCCATCGCTGCACAGCTGGAGAAGGCCACCGAGCATGTGGATAGCCGTTCAACCTCCGCCGCCAACGAGCACATCGGCAAGGCCCGTGGGATGCTGGACGAGGCCGGGGTGGGGGACGGAACGGACGGGGAGGCCGAGACCTCGGACGAGGAAGACGTGGAAGACAAGGAAGACGACGAGGCCGAGGGGGGGCACACCTCGTAGCCATTTTCCCCGCAAATGTTTTGAGACAGCGCGTCAATGGGGCTGGCCGTGGTAGACCTGGTAGGACTGGCCCTGATCCTCGGCCTGGTCGGTTCGGGAGCGTTCCTCTTGCATTCGATGGAGGTCACACGTTCCCTGCCGAGAGTGCGTCTGGCCGCCGTGCTCAGCATCTTGTTCATGATCACCTTCATCTTCTACGTCTCCCTGGGGTGATGATATGAGCAAGATGGTCAAACGGATGCCGTGGGTTGATGCGCCGCCTGAGGACGTCGACACGCTCCCGCGTCCACCGACCCCGATGTCCGTGAACGACCTACCCGACGACGTGCGCCACGTGGTCACCATGCGACCCAGGAGGCACCCCAGGGTGGAGTGGGAACTTGACGAGGAGACCGGACTGGTCACCCTCGTCTACCCGAAAACGTTCTCGAAGTTCGAGCAGGCCCTGGGGATCCTGGTAAAGCCCGTGACCGAGCTACGGAGGCCCCTTGACGGCCCAGGCTCGTTCATCTGGCAGATGTGTGATGGCAAGAACGACATTGCCATCATCTGCACCGCCGTGGACGAAGCGTACAAGGAGGAGATGGAGCCCGTCCTCAAGCGGGTCGTGGGTTTCATCCAGTTGCTGGCCCAGAGAGGGTTGATAGACCTGACGAGGGAAACCCATGAAGATCAAGCAGAAGATTGAGAGAGGCAAGAAGAAGGAAGTGGTGACCACCCTGTTCTGTCCAGATTGCGGTGGGACGAACCTCAGCTACGAGGCGGGCATGATAACGGGCCAGAAGTACCACTGCGCGGACTGCCACTACAGGGGCACTTTCGTACTGGAGCGGAAGGTCGTCATGAAGGACGACGAGGTGGTGGAGGAGCTCTAGCGACGCCCCTCCCCGAGGACTGAACCCCGGTCCTGACCCAATCCTTTTCTATCCAATCGCCCATCTCCGGGAAGGCGGTGGACCCAGATGCTGCTCAATCTCTTCCAGGTAAGGCTCCGGGCCAAGGATGTCCCGGATGGCCATGTGGCAGAGGGCACCGTCTGGGCCGAGCCAGAGGAGATCCACCCCGGGGATGAGTTCCAGGTGTCGGTGGAGCTCAAGTTCCCCGAGGGCGGTGCCCCGGGTTCCATAGAGGCCAAGGTCTCCCCACCCGAGGACATCACGGTCGACACACCCCAGGTCGACATAGGACCTTATGGGGCCACCGTGACCATACCCGCGGTGGCGGCGGAGGAGGTGGAGCTGGGCATGTACTATCTCCAGGTGGTCTACTCCGACGAGGAGCGGGAGCACTTCGAGGCGGAGGCGGCCTTGGAGGTGAAGCGCCACTGGGTCCGGATAGGCCAGGTTGTGGCCCGGCCAGAACGTGCCTCTCCTGGCGACCCGGTGGACGTGGCCGTCCCCCTTGCCTTCGAGGGGCAGGCCCGCGTCCGAGGTCACGTGCGTGGCCGCCTCGTGCCCGAGGAATGGGACGGCTCGGACGAGCACGCCATCAAGCTACCAAGGGAACGCAGCTCTGTGGCAGGGGAGAGGGAGCAGATCTGGCACATCCGGCTTCCCAGGGGCGTGCCCGAGGGGAGGTACAACGCCGACATCGAGTTCTCGTCCCAGGAGGGCACCGCGAGGAAGCGCACGCGAAGGGTGCTCCTCCTTGTGCCCCAGAGGGGCATCGACGCCATCAGGCCCACGGTGGAGCCTGCCCTCCTGGCCCCGGGAGACGATCTTGTCATCACCACGACGGCCGAGAACATCGGCAGGGAGGACCTGCTGGTCCGCGTGGGTGGTGAGCTGGTCCCCGAATCGGGAGGCAACCTCGTCCCCCTCGAGGAGCGGGACATCCCCCTCGCGCCCGGAGAGACCCAGCAGGTGGAGTGGTCGATCCAGGCCCCGGAACGCCACGGTCGATGGATGGTCCGTACAAGGGCCAGGGCCGAACGGACCGACGGCGCGGACCCGCCCGTGGTGGTCCTCGACGTCAGGCCCCACCACAAGGTGCAGGTCGTGGGCGCTGTCCCGGCCCGGCCATGGGCCGCCGTCGGCGAGATGGTGGACGTGTCCATGCAACTGACGGACTCTGGCTCGAGGCCAGGTTCCGATACCACCGTCTCGGTGTCCCTGGAAGGCGAGGAGGGCGAGGCCAGCGAGGCCCGCTGGTCGGGGAGCATCGATAGCGAGATCAGGGAGGCGAGCGTCACCGTGGAAGTGCCACGCCCCCCGTCGGGGCCCGGGAGGGACGGTGAGGGGGATGACGAGACCCAGACCTCGACCCGGTTCGCCCTGGTCGTCCGGGACCTGGATGGAGATGAGCTCCTGCGCATCCCAGGGGCGGTGGCCATCCGCAAGAGGGTGCAGATAGACCCCAGGGTCGTGAAGGCCCCGCCGGACCCGACCAAACTGGGCGACTGCATGTTCCCCGGCGAGAGGGTGCTCAAGACCGTCGACGCGGGCGACCTGACGATCGTCGAGCTGTCCAGTGGTTCCCGCCTGTACGCCCGTGGTGACCAGGTGGTGGGAGTTGACCATGGGGTCCCGATGGACGAGGCCTTCTGGGACGAGGCCCTCGGGGCCGACGCGGGGATGTACACCGACCTGAGGAAGGGGATACAGCTGGGCGCCCAGGCCGCCAGGGCCGAGGCCATCGCCATGAGGGCCCTGGGGGACTCCCTGTCCCGTGGCGAGGGGTCGGCCTCCGGTCTCATCAAGGACACTCGGGAGCTTGCCAAGACCCTTGACCCGGACAGGAGGGCGAGGGGTGTCAGCCCGAGGAGCGGGCCACTGGCACCCTTGGCAGCGTGGCTCTACGACCAGGACGCCCCACCGGACGATGGCAGGGAGATCGTCCTCGAGCTCAGGAAGGAGATGGTGTCCGCCCAGAAGGCGAAGGGAGGAAAGGACGCAACGAAGGAGGCCTCGGCCGCGGCCAGGGCGGCCTCCGACCACCTGGAGCGCCTGGCGGACCTGTTCGCACGGGCGTGGGAGCAGGACCGCCTTCACGTTCGTGACCTGGGAGCCATGGCGGCCCTGGTGGCCGCTGCGGGAGTGGCGGAGGTCGAGCTCCATTCTCGGAGGCAGGAGGGTGATCCGTGGGCATCGCCGGTCCAGTCGATCGAGGAGGGCAGGGTCGCCCGCCATTCCATGTCGGTCCAGCTGGCCGCCTTGGTGGAAGTGATCGCCAGGCATCGTATCCGTCGCAACGCATGCACGTTGAACACCCGGCAGCGGGCAAGCCATGCCGCCGTGGTCAGGGACCTCGAGGTCGCCTTCGGCCCCTCCGTTGGCCACTCGGGTGACGCGACGGAACTGGAGATCGAACTTCAAAATCACTCCCCCATCGATCTGGAGCTCCGTCTCAACGTGGCCCTCCCCTCGGGGGCCTGGGCCGTCCTGGAGCCCCAGGCACGTGGCGCCGAGGGCATCGTCTTCGTCGGTCCGTTCCACGTTCCCGCACGCACACGGGAGACGGTCAACCTGGTCCTCTACGTGCCTTCGACGGTCCGCCTTGACTCGTACGTCCTGCCCATCGAGGTCGTCCCCGACCCCAAGGAGATAGTCATCGAGCAGCGGGGTGGTGCCAAGTGACCCGCACTGGGGACCGTGGATTGGATGCCGGGCTGGCACGATTGCTCCAGGCCGTGGACATGTCCAATGCTGGCATGACCCTACCGAAGGAGGCCCCTCCCGCCAAACAGCTGGGTAAGATGCATCACCAGGGCTGGTTGATCCTGTCCCGCGCCGCCAAGGGCCTGGGTACCGACGTGACCTCCCTCCAGAGGTCCGCGGAGGCCTCCCCCGTCCTCGAGTCGGCCAAGGCAGAGCCACCGCGGCTGTTCGGCCTGTTCAAGCGCAAGCCCGAACCCGCGGTCCGGTGGAAGGCGCGCGAGGCGATCGAGGGGCCGTTCCGCGACGACCCGGTCGCGATGGCGAAGAAGGTCTCGGGCCACCGGATCCTCACCGACAGGATCGTACCCATCGCCTCACAGGTGAGGAGCCGGTCCGTACCGGGCAAGTTGCGACGGCCTCCAGCGGGCCAACGCTACATTCCTCCAACGCCGTCCAGGGAAGCGCTTCTCATGAAGGTGGACCGATCCCTGCTTGAGAGGTACGCGTTAGAGGCGGCCGGTCCGGAGCACCGACGAAGACCACCCAGGTCACCCCTCAAGTTCTCGGACGGCTATCCCGCCAAGGACCTGTCATCCGCCATCCGCCTCCTGGTGAGGGCGAAGGCCCGGGAGGTGGCGGACCGCATGCGCAACGGGACCCTTGCCGCCTGGTTCAGGGACGAGGCCGGCGAGGTGGATCTGGCCGCCGTCGTGGACGCGGCCGCCCATGCCGCGACCGAGCGGGGGGCCAGCGACGAGGAGACCCGGGCGTTGCTCCTGAGGTACATCCGGAGGACCCCCGTGGGAGCAGACCTGGAGCGGGGTCTCATAGAGCCCATGGCCGAGGCCCTGCGGTCCAGGGACGGTGCCCTGGTGGCCTCCAACGCCGAGGCGCTCCTCCTGCTGGACGCAGACCTGGCGGCCGCGGAGCTGTCATCGGCCCTGTTCGAGACGGAGGTCACCGGACGGGCTGCCGTCATATCGGCCATGGGCGAGACGGGCTCGCCGAGGGCGGTCGCCGCCCTGGAGCAGCTTGCCCACGCCGCCACCCGCGACGAGGACCGCGAGGGAGCCCTGGCAGCCCTGCGCAAGCTGGCCAGCGAGGGCGCTGCCCAGGATGTTGCGGGGGCAGCCCTGGAGCGTCTCGGGCAGGCCTGAGCCCCGTGGATCTCAGGTCACTGGTCCCAGGTCACTGGTCCTCGCTCACTTTCCGTCGATCTTGAGCGACCGACACCTTCGTTCCAGCAGGTCCTCGGGCGAGAAGCGACCATCTGATGGTGGGGCAGTGGCGAGCCTGTACAACCTGGAAGGTGCCTGTCCCAGCTCCATCTCCTCCGGCGGGCTCCCGTCCATCACAAGACCCTCCCTGGTGTATGTGGCCAGCTCCTGAGGACCCGAGAGGGATACGGCGTCCTCCCCGCAGACGACAACGCACATGCCACACCTCGCGCAGGGACCTGCATCCACGGTGGGGACCCCTCCGCCCTCTGGCACGTGAAGGCATGCCGATGGACATGGACCGATGCAATCACCGCAGGAGGTGCAGGCGGCCCTGTCGATCACGGGCACGCCACATACCGGTCCCTCCACTGCGAGGCGCTCAAGGGGCCAGTCCACCGTTGAGACCTCACGGCCCATCGCGAGGGCGAGGAGACGGAACGCTGGAGGCCCCCTCATGCCATCACCTCCATGATGACCGCCACAACGACCAGGTTGAGGGAAGCGAGGGGTAGCCAGTGATTGCGAACGGCCCGGGCGGTCCCCTCGGGGGTTGCCAGTGGTACCGCCGCCGCGAACATCGATGCGACGATCACCAGGATGTAGGCCTTGGTCAACGTCCACCAGGCCCCGTCGGCAACGGGTCCGGACCAACCTCCCAAGAAGACCAGGGCACCCAGGATGCCCAGGGCGAGGTAACGAGCGGCCACGGCCGAACGCCCGATCGCCATATGGGGACCGGGCCATCCCTCCTGGACGCGTGAGGTCGATCGGACCCGGGACAGTCGCATGGACTCCCAGAACATAACGAGCATGAACAGCAAGAACCCCAGGGGGACGAGGACGATGCCCCAACCCCAGTCGGCCTGGGACTCCACGATATCCACCCCCGACGAGGTGCCCCCGACCAGCAGCATCGAGCCGATGGTGAGGAGCAGGACGGCACCCGAGGCCGTCGCCTCCGCGACCTGGGCATGACGTCGACCCGCGGGTGCCATCGCCGCCATGGGCACTGGGGCGAGGGCCAGCAATCCCGCGGCGACGACCAGGCCCCACACGGGGTCCGCCAGCTTCAACCAGGGGCTGAGCGGGAGCAGGGCGAGGGCGCCCAGCACCATGGCCCATGACAGGGCGGCCCCGGCAGCCGACGGGACGCCGGGACGCTTCCTGAGCAACAGCTTGAACCAGTCCGCAATGCCCTGCAGGGTACCCCAGGCACCCACATGGCGGGGACCACGCCTGCCCTCCACCCGGGCACGTACGCGACGATCGATCCACATGGTCAGCTCGGCAGCCAACAGTGTCCATATGATGAGGAAGACAGCGGCCACACCGGCGGCGAGCCATAGCGCCGCGTCCCCGTTGAGCCACTTGACGAAACCGTGGAGATAGCCCTCCTCGATGCCCAGGCTCTCGAGCACCACGAGGACCACGTCCAGGAACCACCGGACGAGGTCGAGGTAGAGCTGGTAGAGGTCGCTCACCGGTCGCACCCCCCGACGCAGATGTCCACGGAGGCCACCGCCAAGGCCACGTCCTTCTCAGGGCACCCCAGGAGCAGGTCCTCGAGGGCAGCCACGTGGGCGAAGTCGGGTCCCCGCAGGCGCATCCTCCGGGGAATGTCCGTGCCATCCGAGACCACGTAGCAGAGCACCTCTCCCCGGGGACCCTCGACCACACCCAGGCCTCGACCCTTGGGAACGGCCTCGGGCATGGAGGACCGCACACGGCCGCCCGACATCGACCTGGCAACCTGGGAGAGCGTCAGTGCCGAGGATGCCATCTCCAGCAACCGCAACTCCGTGCGCGCCATCGCGTCCCCAGACTCCCTGACCTGGACGGGCACCGTGTAGTCCAGGTACGAACGGCACCTCCCGTCCGCCCTGGCGTCCCGGGCAACCCCGGTCGCCCTCAACAAGGGGCCGGTCATCCCCCAGCCCCTCATGTCCTGCAGATGCACCGGTGCCAGTCCCTCCAATCGGCGGAACGGCGCCAGGGACTCGGCCTCCTGCACGTACTCCTTCACGGCGGCCTGCACGGTGCGTGAGAGGCGGATGATGCGTTCCGACCAGGGATCGGGAGCGTCCCGCACCACACCCCCCACAACGATGGCATCCTGCACGAGCCGCTGTCCCGTGACGACCTGGGAAACGTCCATCACCAGTTCCCGGTCCGCCCACACCCGTGCCGCAGAGGCGACGCATCCGAGGAGGTCCAGGGTCGTGGCATATGCCAACATGTGGTCCGCGATCCGCTCCATCTCCATCAGGGCCACCCGGATGGCGCGTCCCCGGGGTGGTACCTCCTGGTGGCACAGACGCTCGACCGCCTCCGCGTAGGCCACCTGCCAGTGGACGGAGGACCGGACCGCCGCCCTGGCGACCAGGGGCATGACCTCCCTGTACGGTCGTTCCTGTGCCAGGCCCTCGACCCCGCGGTGCAGGTGACCGATGGACACCCGGGCCTTGGTCACCCTACCCTCGTTGGCCCGGACCTGGAGGTCCATCCGGCCGCCCATGGATGGATATGGCAGGTCCACGTGGACCAAGGACTCTCCCCCGGGTGCATCATCGCCAGGCGTCACCGTACCATCATCCGGGGCCACGGTGCGCTGTCGGGCCTCGTCCCGTCGAAGAGGATGGCCCACACCCCACCTGGGGAGAAGCAAGCGCCTCATGTCGTCGTGGCCCTCGAAGGGCACACCGGACAGCTCCCAGGCCTCCCGCTCCAGCCAGTTGGCCGCCCTCCAATGCCTCGAGGCCGACGGCGCTCGGACCGACCCCCCGTCCTCCCTATCCGGGGGATACGAGGTGCAGAGCTCCAGGGTCGCCCCTCCGTCGAGACGGGTCACGTGATGGACCACCTCGAGTCCCTCCCCAAGGTCGGTCCGGTCCACCACGGTGATCGCCATCATCTCGTCCAGGCCCACCACGTCGTGCAGGGCGTCAAGGGCCTCCTCGTGAAGGTCGGGGATGCCCTCGGCCCTGACCAGATGGTCATCCACCACCTCAACGGACCTCACCAGGTCGACTGCCAGGTCCCGGAGCCTCGTGGCCAGGTCGTCAACGTTCAGGGCCGACGATCCCGCAGCGGGCATTCCGACGTCATCGGCCGCCTGCCCCTCCTCGCCGGTCAAAGCAACCCCCCCTCCTCCGGTGGCACGTGGAAGTACGGACCCCCGGTGTCCCGGACCCTCTCGGAGAGCTTGACCAGGCCAAGGAGCACGGCCTCGGCTGTGGGGGGGCATCCGGGCACGTAAACGTCCACGGGCACGACCTGGTCGACGCCCCCCAGAACGGCGTAACCACCGTTCCACACCCCGCCGCCAACGGCGCCGCTTCCCATGGCGCTGACCCATCGGGGCTCGCCCATGCGGGCCAACAGGTCCGGAAGCTCCATGCGTGCGATCCGGGTCATCGGACCGTCAACCAGGAGAACGTCGCACCCCTCGGGATCGTCCTGGAAGACCGCACCCAGGCCCTCTGGGTCCCAACGGGGCCCCCGGACGGAGAGCGACTGCAGCGAGCAGCATCCGATCCCCGCCGTCGCGGGCCAGAGGGATCTTGCCTGGGACCAGGAGAACGTCCCGCCCTTGACCCGCTCCATGGGTCTGTCCAGGCGAAGGGTACGGATCATGCGCCTACCCACAGAACCGCTCCACTCCACCAGGGCCCGGCTCCTTCCGAACCGGGGTCCGGGGTCGGTCACCTGCGCACCCCCACCCACGTGGGCATTGCATATCCGACGGATACCAGCAGGGCCGCGAAGGCCAGGACGAAGGTGCTCACGGGCAGGTCGTCCAGCAGGGGTACCCCATCAACGATATCGGGCAACATCAATGCGATGAGCAGGGACGCGCCGATGACCGCCAGGAAGGAACCGGCTATCACGCGCCCCGTGTGGGCCTCCGGCCGTCTGCCCGGCGGGGGGCCGCGACCGGCCTCCCTGGCCACGGACCGTTCCGGATGGCCAGTGGACGTCAGCAATGAGGTCCATGGAACTAGTAGACCTATCAGCAGACCCACTAAGAGGGTCATCACAAGCACCGCCAGCTCCGCCTCTCCCATCGTGTCGCAGGATGGCCCTCAGCGGTATTGAACGTTTCCCGGGGGAGGCGTGGATTTGATATAATGTCGCACCCCTCTCGGGACCGTGGTTCTGCTCAACCCAGCCTCCGCTTACGTCATCGCCGCCATACTGTGCGTCATCGTAGGCACGTACATCATCGCGATATGGCGGAAGATGTCCTTCACGGCGGCCACCGTGATCGCCAACATCGTCATCTTCATCATCTACATGGCCCCAATGAACGACGACATCTTCAGGGACGTCGTGACGACCCTGGGGTTCAACAACTCGTCGCTTCAGACGGGAGAGCAGCTCTGGGGAATGTTCACCCACATGTACATCCATGCCAGCTTCCTCCACGTGTTCTTCAATATGTTCATCCTCTTCATCATGGGCATTCACTTCGAGGATCGGGTGGGCTTCAAGTGGATGGCCATCGTGTACTGGGGAACGGGCGTCCTTGGTGGAGGTCTGGTGGCCGGGTTCCTCACCCTGCCAGATATTGTCATCGGGATCGGCGCCTCGGGCGCCATTTCCGGGGTACTGGGCGCCTTCGCCATCATGTACCCCAGGGATCGTGTCCCGATGGTCATCATCTTCATCATCCTGCCCCGGGTCCAGGTTGCCCTGGGAGCCCTGGTGTTCATCCTCTTCCAGACCTTCCTGTTGCTCTTCGCCGTGCAGTTGCCTGGCATGGGGAACGTCAATTACCTCGCCCACTTGACCGGGGCCAGGGTGGGGGTGGCGTTCGGTTACATCATGATGAAGAAGGGGGTGGAGGCGCCAAAGCCAGGGGCCAAGCTGGGACGGAAGCTGGACAACCTGGACTACTCCCCCCTGGGCGAGCTCGCCTACCACCCCGCCAACAAGGAGAGGTACGAGGCCCTCCTCAAGGAGGACATACCCGAGGTGAAGGAGGTCCTCCTGGAGGACCTGGTCTCCCGCCTCCGATGCCCCGATTGCTCCTCGATACTGACATTGAAGGGTACAACGGTCCGTTGCGAGGGATGCGCCTGGAAGGCCGACCTGCGGAAGGGCAGGGCCGGCTAGTCAAGGACCCGACCTTAAGGTATATTACCGGAGAGATGGATGGACCGGTCAGGCGAGGTGTTCCTCATCGCATCGCGAGAATCCATCGTCATCTTTCTAAAAGGATTCCTGATGGGCAGTGCAGACGTTGTGCCCGGTGTCTCGGGCGGCACGATGGCCCTCATCACGGGGATATACGAGAGGTTCATCTCCGCACTCCGCAGCGTCAACTTCAACTTTATCGTCCGGCTCTTCAAGAAGGACCGTGAGGGCGCCAAGGAGAGCTGGGCGGCAATAGATCGGCCCGTCCTCATCCCGCGGGTGCTGGGCATCGTCAGCGCTATACTGGTCGGCGCGAGGGTCGTTGTCCACGTCCTGGATAACTATCCTGGGCCCACCTACGCCTTCTTCTTCGGCCTCATACTGGCCTCGGCGGGGTTCGTATCAAAGTACGTCGAGCGACTGGACGCCAGGCACATCCTGTTGGGAGTGCTCGGTTTCGTCATAGTCTTCTACATCACGGGCATGGACGAGATCATCAGCAACCACTCCCTCCCGATCATCTTCCTCGCAGGCGCCATCGCCGTGAGCGCCATGATCCTCCCCGGCATATCCGGTTCCCTGATGCTCCTGATCATGGGACAGTACGATTACATCCTCAACGCCCTGAACACCTGGGACATGAAGGTCCTCATCACCTTCGGGGCCGGAGCGATGACGGGCATCCTACTCTTCGCACGCCTGCTCAGCTACCTGCTCGAGCACTGGAAGTCCCTGACAATGGCCGTCCTCTTCGGGAGCATGCTGGGAGCGCTGCGGCTTCCAGCGGAGATGATCCACGAGACCCTCGACTATACCTCCATCAGCAGCGTCTTGGCCATCGTCGTCGTCGCTGCCATAGGCTTCTTCTTGGTGCTGTTACTGGAGAGGAAATCGGCCGAGATAGAGAGGAAGCTCGGTCTCGAAGAGGGCGACGCCTGAGCCTGAGCCGTATCCACACGGGAACGACGTTCAGTCAACGAGGTTCCCATCGATGATGATGTCGCGGGTCTGTCCGTCCTGGAACTCGATGGAGAGGGTCGGCTTGAGGACGTGGAAGTCCCGATGGGTTCTGGAACCGTTCTTCCCGCCCATCTCGATGTTGTTGCCGAAGGCCACGTGGACCGTCCCCACGGCCTTCTCGTCCTCCAGTATGTTCCCGATGATCCGGGCCTCCGGGTTGATGCCTATACCCAGCTCCCCGATGATGGAGGCCTCGTCATCGATCGACGTCAGCTCCTCGATGCGGTCTATCAGCTTCCGGTCGTCTCCCCGGATCGACGTGAGCTTGCCCGCGACCACCTCGATGGTCACGGGGGAAGGTACCGTTCCCAGGTCGCCGATGGTCGAATCGCACACCAGGGTGCCCTGGACCTCGGCCTCCAAGGGTGCCACCCGGACCTCACCGTTCGGGAGGTTGCCGAAGGCTCCCTGCCCGATCCTGACGTCGGTCTCGAACACCCGGCCCCGGGTCGTGAACCAGATGTCGGCACCCGCAGGGCTGGTGAGGTGGGCCCTCACCGCTCCGGCGAGTCGTTCCACCAAGCCATCACCCATGGCGGCGAGCTTCTGGAAGTCGACGCGCATCGCGCCCTCAATCATCATATCATCCGAGATGCCAGGACCGTGACCCGTTCGCAGTCCCGCCTTGGCCGCGGTCTGCAGCAGCTCGACCCTGAAGGGGGTCTCCTCCGGGTATCCTACGAAGACGGAGACCATCACGTCCGCGCCCTCGAGGGCCCTGCGGAGTTCCTTGGGGAGTCCGTCCAGGGGCCTCTCGCTGTCCTCCAGCACGAAGAGGCGGCCCTCAAGGTTCAATCTGTCACCCGCCTCGTAGAAGGCATTGCCGATCTCGATGCGCTGCTCGTCGGTCACGATCAGCAGGTGCTCGCCTTCCTTGGCACCGAGAACGTGGGTCAGGGCGTTGCGTGCGACCTCCCTCATGACCATGTGACCACCGGGCGATTAAGTGCCGAGGGGTCGTATAAACCTTCCGCAGGTTGCTCACAAACCTCATTACCCCTCCCCGCCATACACTGGCCATGGCGCGACCGGCGGACATTGCCAAGAAGGCGACGGCTGCGTACTACGGCCTCTCAGCGGACCCCAAGCGCGTACCGAAGGGCTGGGAGATCGAGTACCTGCGACAGCATTCCCTGATACCGAAGGAGAACGAGTTCCTGGTGAGGCTGGACACCCTCATCAATGCCAAGTGGTCGGACAACATCGGCAACATTTCCCGCACCGCCCGCATGTCCGACCTGGACTTCATCGTCTACGCCAACGAGCTGCTGGAGGAGGGGGGTCTGCCCCTGGTCAAGCCGGGGGACGAACGGATAAGCCAGTGGAGGGCGTACGTCGCATCCAAGGACGACGCACTGGTGCTGGTACGCGTGTCCAAGGGAACGGAGCAGAAATTGCTCCTCGTGAACACCACCATCACGCAGTGACCACCGCACCCCTCTTTTATGGCCTCGGCCCTTTCGCAGCCGGTGAGCCCGGTGACCGAGACTCCCGCCGAGGAGCTGATGGAGAGCCTGCAGGAGGTCGTCCTGCCCGAAGAGCTAGAGAGGGTGCTGTCCCGAGAGGGCCCCACCGGCTACATCGGTATCGAGCCCTCCGGCCTCCTGACCACGGCCCAGGCGTTCCAGATTGTCCGCACCGTCACCCTCCTCCAGAGGTCGGGTGTGCACATGACCATCCTCTTGGCGGACTGGCACGCCTACATCAACGACAAGCTGGAGACCGACCTTCCTCGCATCAAGCGATGCGGCGTGTACCTCCAGGCGGTCTTCGAGACCATGGGCGTGGACCCCGAGATGGCCAGGTACGTGTGGGCATCCGACTTCGCGAAGGACGATGAGTACTGGGAACTCGTTGTCCGTACCCTCAAGGCCTCCACCCTGAACCGCATCAAGCGCACCCTCACGATCATGGGACGCGAGGAGGACGAGTCGGAGCTGGACGCTTCCAAGATCATCTATCCCGCCATGCAGGTCGCCGACATCTACTACCTGGACGTGGACATCGCCCTGGGAGGCATGGACCAGCGGAAGGCCCACATGCTCTGCCGCGACGTTGCGAGCAAGGTGGGCAAGCCCGTCAAGTCACCGGTGGCCATCCACTTCGCACTCCTGCCCGCCCTGACGGGCGGTTCGGTCAAGGACGACCCGGTGGCCGCCAAGATGTCCAAGTCCAAGCCGGACTCCGCCCTGCTCATCCACGACACTCCCGAGGACATCGAGCGGAAGATGAAGAAGGCCTACTGCCCGGCCGGTGAGCTGGACGACAATCCCGTCACCGAGCTGTGCAGGCTCATCATCATGCCACACATGGGAGAGCTGACCATCGATCGTCCCGAGAAGTGGGGCGGTGACATGCACTTCACCTCCTACGACATGCTGGCCGAGAGCTTCGAGTCGGGCCAGCTCCACCCAGCCGACCTGAAGACGGCGGTGGCCGAGGCCCTGGCCAAGCTCCAGAGACCGGTGCGCGAGCGCTTCGAGAAGGACCCGATCCACGAGGAGTTCGTGGTCGTGCAGTAGGTCGACGGGTGGTGCTATGTTCGAGCTGGTGGACCGGGACTGCACCGGCCGCATTGGCATTCTCCACACCCCCCACGGCAAGGTCCGCACCCCCGCCCTCCTGCCCGTCGTCAATCCCCACAAGGTGACCATATCTCCCGAGGACCTCCACGGGAAGTTCGGCTTCCAGGCCCTCATCACGAACTCGTACATAATCCGCAAGGACGATCACCTGCGGGAGCGAGCCCTCGCGGGGGGCATCCACGACCTGCTCGGCTTCCATGGCATGGTGATGACCGATTCGGGCACCTTCCAGGCCCACGTCTACGGCAAGGAAGGGGTGACCAACGAGGAGATCGTCTCCTTCCAGCGGGACATGGGTGTCGACGTGGGCACGGCCCTGGACGTCTTCACCGAACCATGGGGCGGGCTCGAAAAGGCCCGGGAGGGGATGGAGGAGACCCTGAGAAGGGTCGAGGAGGCCTCCACCTTGCGAGGCGAGATGGCCCTCGCGGGCACCGTCCAGGGAGGTGTATTCCCCAGCCTGCGGGAGGAGATGGCCGCCCGTCTGGGAGAGATGGACGTTCAGGTCCACCCCATAGGCGGCGTCGTGCCCATCATGGAGAGCTACGCCTACCGGGACCTGGTCAGGGTCATCCTCGCTGCCAAGCGGGGATTGCCCCCGGGAAGGCCGGTGCACCTGTTCGGCGCTGGCCACCCCATGGTCTTCGCCCTCGCCACCCTGATGGGATGCGACCTCTTCGACAGCTCCTCGTACGCCAAGTACGCCCATGCGGGACGGATGATGTATCCCGACGGAACGCGGCACCTCAAGGACCTGGGAGAGAGCCCCTGCGGTTGCCCGGTGTGTCGCGAGCACGACGGGGCCAGCCTCCGGGCGCTGCCCGAAGGTGAGAGGGAGGTCAAGCTCGCCGAGCACAACCTCTGGGCCTGCCAGGACGAGCTCCGGATCGTGCGTGAGTCCATCCGCGAGGGGGCGTTGTGGGACCTGGTGGACCGGCGCTCCCGCGCCCACCCCCGCCTGTTCGAGGGCTACAAGGAGCTGTGCCTGCAGGCCGGCCAGCTCGAGCCCTACGAGTCCACCTCCAAGCCCTCACCCCTGTTCTACACGGACCACCTCTCCATGAGGCGGCCCCTGGTCATGCGCTACGCACGCCGTGTGTTCTCCCGTTACCGACCCCCGGAGAAGCGGGTGCTGGTGGGCTTCGAGGAGGGATCCCGGCCCTACGGACGCCACTACGCCGACGCGATGGCCAAGGTGCTAAAGGTCGCGGACTCCCACTTCAACGTCCAGACGGTCCTCGGCCCGGTCCCCATCGAGCTGGACGAGTTCTATCCCGTGGCCCAGACGGTGGAGGCCGCTCCATGGGACGACCAGACCGTCAAGCGGGTCAATCACATGATGGAGCATCTTTCCCACAACCTCCGGAACTCCCTGGCCGTCATGTGGGACGGGGACGAGACCCTGGACATGCTCCGCATGATGGAGGGCCGTGGAGGGAGCTTCGACATCATGACCGCCCGGGCCCGGGCGACGGCGGACATGCAGTTCGGCGGTGGCGCGGCGGACGTGCTGATGGACGGGGACATGGAGCTTGTCACCTCCAAGAAGACGGGCAAGCTCCGCAATGTCATCGTGAATGGCGAGCACATCCTCTCGATGCGCGCCCACGACGGTATGTACACATTGAAGCTGGCGGGGGCACAGAAGCTCCATGCCGCATGGGCCTCGCCCCGGCTCCGGGTGATAGTGGACGAGGACGCCGCGCCCTACGCCAGGGAGGGCAAGTCGGTCTTCGCCCAGTTCGTGGTGGACGCCGACGAGGAGATCCGGCCCGGCGACGAGGTGCTGGTGGTGGACCAGGCCGACCAGTTGCTCGCCGTGGGAAGAACGCTGCTGAACCGCCGTGAGATGCTCTCGTTCCAGAAGGGGATGGCAGCCAAGGTGAGGAAGGGAACGGCATCGGAGGATGACCGATAGGACCGGTATTCGGAGGTCGCGCCGGGGCCCTAGACCCCGCAACATTGTGTCGTAGCACGTTCACCGACCTCATGGAAAAGTATTCATTATGGGCGGACATTATTGAACTGGGCACCTGACCAGGAGCCGACACCACGACCTGCCGGGGGATTCTGATGGAGAAGACACGGGAAGCAGCTGATCAGGGTTCGAACATCCCTCCGCGGTTGCAGAGGTTGTTCTGGGACCACGACCCGGATTCCATCGATCTTGACCGCCATCGACGTCAGGTCATCCGTCGCATCCTGACCAGGGGCGACTGGGAGGCCATCCAGTGGTTGCGAGGCGAGGTAGGTGACGATGGATGGAGGGATTGGTTCGAGGAGACCAGGGG
Source organism: Methanobacteriota archaeon (assembly GCA_030597775.1). Taxonomy (GTDB): domain Archaea; phylum Thermoplasmatota; class DTKX01; order DTKX01. The sequence goes on from JAUVRF010000001.1 coordinate 25,134, forward strand.
AAGAGGTCTTGACCCCCGTAGGCTCCGGTTCTGGGAGGTCGTACTCGGTCTTACGAAGGACGATGTCGACCTTTGGATCGAGGCCACCAAGAACGACCCATGGTACGGGAGGGCATACAATGGACCTGCATGAGACCGTGCTCGACGCCTCGACCCGCGAGGCGTTGATGGAGCTGGGGCCTGTTATGACCGAGAGAGGTCTCTATCTCGGGGGTGGAACCGCGGTGGCCCTTCATCTGGGTCACAGGAGGTCCCAGGATCTGGACTGGTTCTCGGAGCGCAGGCTTCCCGACATCATGGTCCTCGTATCGGACCTCGAGGCCGCGGGCATCGATGTCAGCGTGGCCAGCGTGGAGAGGGGAACCCTACACTGCACGGTCATGGATGTGCCGGTCAGCGTGTTCGAGTATCCGTATCCCCTTCTCAAGAACACCACGACCTCGGTCGAACTCGGATACCGACTAGCATCCCTCGAGGACCTGGCCGCGATGAAGATCTCTGCCATCACCCAGCGCGGTTCGGGAAAGGACTTTCTGGACGTATTGGCCATGATCCGTTCCGGTCGGGACCTGCCGTCGATGCTCGACCTCTAC
>JAUVRF010000553.1 GCA_030597775.1 Methanobacteriota archaeon
GACCCAGTAGTTGCCGCGTCCATCGTAGGCAATGGTGGGCTTCATGTCGCTGGCCGGGTCCGTGGTGCGGAGCCGCTCGGATCCCCAGGCCTGGTCGTCAACCTTCAACCGGACGGCGATGTCGCTGTTGCCGTTCCTGTCGGTATCGTAGGCCATCACCATCGTGGGCGGCCAGCCTCCGGAGACGACGACCGGCCTGACCTCGTTCACCCCCCCCGTGCTGGTGAGGCGGACACGGCCCGGCGAGGGCGAGCCTTCCTTGCTCCACTCGGCGAACAGGTCCCACTGGGAGTTACCCACCTCACTCTCGTAAACTACCCAGACCTCGTCGTTACCGTGGGGCGACGCCGAAGGGCCGCCCCACCAACCCTGGCTCCCGGCGGTCTCCCCGACGGTGCGGTTGCCGGGGCTCCACCCTCCTCCAGAGTACTCCCAGGCCGTCCGGAGGTCCATTTCCTGGAAGGGGATGTTGTCCATCTGGTTGCCCCCCGTGTAGAACTGGAAGTGGGTGCTCCTGAAGTATACCTCCATGAGACCCGCCTGCAACACCAGCTCGGGAGCCTGGTGCGAGTCGTCGTAGTCTATCGCCCGTGTGACCTGCTGTGGCTGGGACCACGTACCCAGTTCACAGATCATGGCGTACAGGTCGAACTTCTCACCCCAGTAGTACTTGGCGTGCGCCGTCTGGTGATAGTTCCTAAGAGCCTCGATGTTGGACGAGTAGGCCAGGTAAACGTCATCGCCCTTCATTCCCAGGTTCGGCTCGACAGCGTAATGGCTATCGGTGACCAGGGTCTCCACGTCGTCCCAGGTACCGGTGGTGGGGTCGAAGGCTCGACCATCGATGTCGATCTCCTCCTCGCCCCTCGCCGTCTCCCAGACCACGTACAGCTTGCCATCGCGGCAGATGATCGCGTCGGCATCGTGGGAAGTGTCCTTCGATCTATCGACGGCCAACGGCTTGGACCAGGGCAGCGACGAGGGTTGGGCCGTGAAGCTGTACTCGCCCACGTTGTTCGCCTCGTCCGTCTCGGTGACGTTGCCGTCGACATCGACGGTCACCCTGATGGTGACGTTCCCCCGCCAGCCCCAGTTGTCGATACTGGGTATGACCCAGTTGTAGGGACTACCCACCCCGATGGTATCCACGTCGTCCACGATGACCTGGGTCCGCCGCTCTTCCCCCTCGCCGATGATGGCCTCAGTTAGCACACGGACGCCCTGAGCAATCCCTTTGCCATTGTTGGCCACCTGCACGTACAGGCTCGCGGGCTCGCCATCGCCCGGAGCGGGCGGGTCCAGCTCGATGATGTCGACGAAGAGGTCCACCAGCTCGTGGGACACCTTCAGGGGCCGTGCCAGGGGCTCGGCGTAGTCGTCGTAGCTGGCCGGGTCCGCTTGGCGCTGGAGGTCCAGGAGGAGCACCTCCCGGCTGTCGTACACCATGGCGGTCATCGGTTGCATGACGAAGCCAGCCGATGTCCCGGTCTGGGAGATGAAGGTGCCCGCCGAGACCCCGTTGGACATGGGATTGGAGGTGATCTGGGCCCGGGTCACATACTCCTTGGCGATTGGCTCGTAGGGGTAGTACGAGACGTTCCCGCCCGCGAACTCGAACTCGTCCCCCCAGTACTCCTGCTTGTAGGCAAGGCGGTCCCAATCCGGGATGTAACGCATAACCGCATAGCCGTTCCTCGGGTTGGCCAGCACGTAGTAGCCGTACCATTCGGTGCCGTACCCCTCCACGGCGAAGGGGCCGTCGTTGCCGTCCTTGTCCCGCATGTGCCGGTAGGTGCCGTTGAGCAGGGGCTGGAGGTTGTTGTGGCCCTTGGCGGGGGTGGTGTTGCCGTCGAAGCTGTAGTGGTAGATGGTGC
>JAUVRF010000415.1 GCA_030597775.1 Methanobacteriota archaeon
AACAGTCCATTGGCATCGGTGTGTATCAGCCAGATGATGCCTTCTGCGTTCACCGTGACGACGGCATCGACCACCTGTTCGTGGGTGGATGCGTCGGTGACGACCCCCTCGAGGGAGACGGCATTGCTCGTCCGGGTGATGCTCATCCAGACGGAACCGGAACCACCGTCCTCCAGCTCGAAGATCTCCGCCGCCGAGGTGAACCTGTCCTTGGATACGACGATGGTCTGCCGACCCTCGATGTCATCCCGGGTCATTATGGAACGGCCGATGCTGTCCGTGGTCCAGGTCCCCACCTGCCCCTCCCGGGTCACGGAGGCACCCTCCAGGGGCTCTCCCGTCTGGGCGTTCACGACCTCGACCCACAGCGTCTCGGGGCCACCGTTGCCGGCGATCTCGAGGGTGAGGTGCACCGTCGCGACACCGGGTTCCGGTATGACGACAGGATAGGTGTTGTCCTCGTATCCTTTGAGGGAGACCGTGACGTCCCGTGCTCCCTTTCGTTCGTCCACGAGGGCGCTGAAGGTCCCGTCGATGTCAGTGGTCCATTCATCCCGGCTTCCCTCGAGGGCGATCGTAGCTCCGGGCAAGGGGAGACCGCGGCCGTCGGTGACGCTTCCCCTCACAAGCTCCATCGGATCCTCGGGGAGGAGAACGATATCGAGGCGGGTCTCCGCTCCAGCCTCGACACGGGCCGGGACCTCCACCGTCATGTAACCCTCGGCCTCCACCGTGAGGGTGCGATCGACCTCCTCGGGCGATAGGTCCCTGAAACGGAAGTTACCATCTGGGTCAGTGCGGACGGCGGTGGATGGCAATTCATTGACCATCATGGTCACGAGGGCGTCCTCCACCGGTGACCCGTCGAAGGCCGTGACGGTCCCAACGACCTCGCCGGCCGCCTCCTCGACCTCGACCAGGTATACGGATCGGGACATCCTTCCGCCATCCGGGAGATCGTACTCGACCCTGGCGGTCAGGTACCCATCGGCGGTGAACATCAGGGTGCCATGACCGTCCAGGTCCACTCCACGAATGAGATAATGGCCATTGCTGTCGGTTGGAGCACCAACGGAGGTGTGTTCCACGTTGACAAGCACGCCCTCGGCGGGCATGCCCGTCTCGTCGAACACATAACCTGAGATGGTCTCGGTAAGGGAACCTCCACCATTGGCCGCCAGTGCCATTGGCGATGCCAGGAGGACCAGAAGTACAGCCAGGACTGGGAGCATTCGGCCATGACCGGCCCTGTCGTTACGGTCAGGGAAGGTGGTTCTTCCTGACATGAGCTTTACTCCCAGTCTGACTGGGGTCATCGGAATTTCTACCACGGGTTGTCTATTAATAAACCCTTGAACTGATTTGGACTGAATATCCTACACTTGGGTTAATAAACCCTGGCATATGGGTCATTGATCTGATACAGCCCTCACCACAGGCCCAGGAGCCAGGCGATCATCGCGGCGGTGCCGATGCCGTAGCTGAATCCCGCAACGACCTCGAGGGGTGTGTGCCTCTTTAGGGTCAGCCGAGACCATGCGATGGGCAAGGCGACCAGGAAGAGGGGGACGAGGACGGGTCCGTAGAGGGCCACGACGATCGTGGCGCCCGCCCCCCATGCGGCCATGTGGCCGGAGACCTTGAGGAAGTACGTAGCCATCAGGACGGTGGCCGCGAGCAGGAACAGCAGCACCGCCAGACGCAGGATCGCCTGCGGAGCTCCCACTGCATACAGAAGGGCAAGACCGACCGCGGTGCTCGCCCCCGTGATCGCCAGGGGTCCCAATCGCGAACGCTGGTCGATGATGTGAACCGAATCCACCCTTCCGGTACGGCAGAGGTGGAGTGTGTAAAGGAGGGGGATGAGGACGGTGAATCCCACCGTGATGGAGCCGTAGAGGGCGATCTCGAGAGGGTCTTGCACGTAGTAGTAGCCCGCGAGCAGGATGAACAGAGGCGCTGTCAGGTACGGCGAGGAGAGGGACGAGATCGCCCTCGCGACCAGCTGCGTCCCCTCTCCCCTGTCCTCGGTCTGTGACACTGGCCAATAATGGCTCAGGGTCTACTTGGGTATTGCGTCATTAGGTCGGCCAAAATTCTTGGCTCTTCTAATTGGTATCCAGGACGGTATCTTTTTTATAAGAAGCCTCGATAGGTCCATCGGGTCCGGAAAGGGATACGCTTCCCCCCACGGCTCCAACAAGGAACATCCCTCCGACAGAGGGAGGCCTTAAGGGACCGGTACAGGACGAACGGGCCGGGGAACCATGCCCACCACGGTGTGAGCGTTCATGGATGATGAAGGGAGAAGGGAGGAAAGGCTACTCGAGCAGATCGAGCAGCTGAAGGACCAGCTGTCACACCAGATGGATTCCCGGGAAGAGCTGACGGTGACCGAGGAGCGATACAGGTCATTGGTGGAGAACGCCCCATTCCCGATCGTCGTCATCGATCGGGACCTCAAGGTCCTTTCCATCAACAGGCTCATGCCTGGATACAAGGAGGAGGATGTGGTCGGCAAGTCCATCTTCGAGCACGTCAAGGCCGAGGACCCCGAGCTGATCAAGACCACCATCGAGAGTGTGTTCAAGACCGGTGAGGTGGGTGATTACCAGATGAAGGGAC
>JAUVRF010000308.1 GCA_030597775.1 Methanobacteriota archaeon
GCCGACTTTCTCGAGAACCTGAGGAACATGCCCGGGGTCCAGTTCATAACCTCGTTCATCGTGCTGCAATCGCACAAGCACTTCTACGATTCATCCATCTAGACGATCAAGGTCTGCCGCACCCCGAGGGGGCCTGGAGGACCGGTCCGGGCCTATCATGGACCCTGTACCTAGCCGAGACCACGTGCACGGCATTCGGGACAATAGGCAAGGAGATGGGTCAGCACCTTCCGGTCTTCTATCTTCTCGCGCAACCAGTTCTCCTGGGTGCTGTTCATGAACACCTCGCCGCAGATCGTGCATCGTGCCGGGCTCATTCACTTCACTCCTGTTCCCTTCCCAACGTCCTCGATCAATCCTTCAAGGACTTGGCCACCACCTCGGTGACGTCCATGACCTTGATCTTCGCCAGCTTCTCCTTGCGGGCCCTTGCTGCTGCCAGCTTAAGGTTGGCCTTGCACGCCGGGCACCCCGATACGACCACCTCGGCACCCACGGAGATGGCCTCCTTGATCCTCCTGAAGGCGATGTCCTTGGAGAGGTCCAGGTCCACCATCTTGAGGGCGCCGCCACCGCCACAGCACGTGGCCATGTTCCGGTTGGTGGGGAACTCGACGAGGTCCAGGCCGGGGACGGCCTTCAGCACCTCCCTGGGCGGCTCGTAGATGCCCAGGTGCCTGCCGATGTCGCACGGGTCGTGGTAGGCCACCCTCTTGTCGAATGAGTTCTTGAACGTGATGCCCTCCTCCTTGATGAGGCGCTCCAGGTACTCCACCAGGTGGAGGACCTCCAGCCCGTGCTCGATGCCGTGCTCCTGGTAGTGAAGGCTCAGGGTCTTGTAGCACCCCGCGCACGGGGTGACCACCAGCCTGGCCCCCTTGGCCTTCAACCTCGCGGCGGTGGCCTTCCCGATCTCCTCGAACTCGGAAAGGCCCGAGATGAGGGCGACGTAACCGCAGCAACCCTCCTCGGTCCCCAGGGTGGTGTAGGTCTTTCCCAACGAGTCGAGAATGCCCATGAGCCCCTTCATGAGGGCAAGGTCCTGGTAGGAGTTGACGCAGCCGGCGAAGAGGAGGACGTCCACCTCGCCAGGGTTCTCCGGGCTTATCAGGCCCTTGGCATTGTCAGGGTACAGCTCGGTCCGCTTCTCACGGGGCTCACCGAAGGGGTTGCCGTTCTCCTGGATGCTTGCCAGGAGCATGTCGTGTGCCTCCAGCCTCTCGTGCCCCATATCGTGCAGGCGCATCCTGATGTGCTCGAATATGTCGCACACCGGTATCAGGGCCTGGCAGACCTCCTTGCACTTGCCGCAGAGGGTGCACTGGAAGTAACGCTTGTACATGTAGGGGTCCACGTCGACCTTGTATGCGAGGAAGTCCTTGGTGAAGGACATCTTACCCTTGGGGGAGGAGCTGAGCCAACGGAGCTCGGTGAACACGGGACAGGTCTCCCTGCAGGTCCCGCACTCGATGCACGTGTAGATGTGGTCGTTCCAGTCCAGGAGCAGGGCGTCCTCCTTCACGGGCTCCTTCGCACCCGATTCGCCGAGATCGAAGCCACGGGTCATGGGCAGGATCGGTCCGGCGATCCCCCAGATTATCGAGAACTTCCTCGGTTGTTTGATCTTGCCAGGGTTCATGATGCGCGAGGGGTCCACCTCGCCCTTGAGCTTGAACAGTCGTTGATACCGCTCGCCACCGAAGAACGCCGGGGCCTCCTTGGCCAGGTAGAGGCCGGTCTGGTAGGTCTTGCCACCGAACTTCTTGGCGATAGCCAGGAACTTGAGGGCAAGTCCCCATCGGGTGGTGAAGCCCAGACCGAAGTCATCCCGCTCGTCGGACAGGACGTAGACCCTCACGGCGTTCTGACCATCGTTCCCGAGGGTCCCCTCTATGCCGAAGGTGTCCCCCTTGAACTTTTTGTACACCGTCTCGAGGAATGATAGGAGCCTGTTGTTGGGTATGTACACCTCGCCCGCGATGATGGAGGGACCCAGTCGCTTGATCCGCATGGGCAGGAACCGCTCCTCCCAGAGCGTCTCCGGGTCCTCGTGGACGTGCCCGTTGAACTCGGTCGCTATCCTCTCGATGTCCTCCTTCTTGTATCGGGACTCCGGGATGGCCATGATCAGGGTGTCCTTGGCCTCGCCCTCGTGACCGCTGGCCTTGTGCTGGCGACGGACGCACTCCTTGTCCTCGTAGTTCATCGTCCAGAGAGGAAGGCTCTTGACGATCTCCATGAGCGCCTTGTGCAGGTCCGAAAGGGAATCGAACTGGATGGCGGCCGGGACGACCCTCTCGTAGGGTTTGATCTTAAGGGTCACCTCGGTGACTATGCCCGTTATGCCCTGGCAGTCCACGACCATGTCCAGATCGTTCCCCTTCATGCGCCTGACCTCGCCCGTGGGCAGGGCCAGTTCGTGGGTTTCTTTCACATCGCCGATGCCACCGTACTCGAAGCTGCCGATCCCGATGCCGCCCGAGCCGATCCATCCGCCGACGGTGGAGGAGGGGGCCGAGGTCGGGTAGATGAGGAGCTGCAGCCCTTCCTTGTTGAGGGCCTCCTCCAGCGGGTTCCAGACGAGTCCAGGCTGCACGGTGACCCTCAGGTTCTCCTTGTCCACCTCGAGGATGCTGTTCATCCGCAGGAAGTCGACGGCGATCCCTCCCTTCGTGGGGACCGCACCGCCCGCGCCGCTGGTGGCCGCCGCCCTGGGGGTCAGGGGGACCTTCTCCCGGGTGGCGTACTTCACGAGTTGGACCACCTCCTCGGTGGTCTCGGGCTGGACCACCGCGGACGGCATCCTATCGATCAGCAGGTCCATGACGCTTATGCCCACCACGTCGGGCAGGTTACCCACGTCCGACTTGCACAGCAGGCGCTCGCTCATCTCGAAGGTGATGTGGTCCCCGAAGATCTCCTCGAGCTCCTTCACGACTCCACCCCCAGGAAGCTCTTGGGGATCATGACGAACATGATCAGGACGAAGAAGTACAACACCACGATGATGACCACTAGCAGGTAGTAGAGCAACGAGGTCCCCCACGTGGTCTCCATCCATCTCATGACGGCCACGGTGAAGATGAGGCTGAGGACGAACCAGGTGGCGATGGTGACCTTGAACCTTGCGAACATCAGCAGGGCCATTCCCGCGACGATACCCGCCAGCATGATGACGAGTATGAACATCGTGGTCGTGTCCCAGGTGTCGATGATCCAGACGAGCACCCACAGGATGATGACCGCCGCGAAGCTGCCCACCGAGGCGACGATAAGGGCCAGGTACGTTTTCCCCGTGAACGAGCCGACGAAGACGGTCGCGGCCGCCAGGATCGTGACAACGAACACTATGAGAAGGCCAGAGGGGAACTCC
>JAUVRF010000377.1 GCA_030597775.1 Methanobacteriota archaeon
AGCCGCATGGTGTCGGGTGAGATCTCGTCAGCGACGATGAGCTTGCCCTTGAAACGACCGATCTCTATCTTGAAATCGACCAATTTCAATCCCATCTCGTCGAAGTAGGGTGCGAGCACCTCGTTGACACGCAGGCCCATCTCCCGCATCTCCCGCTGCTCCTGGAGGTTCGCGATCCCCAGGGCCAGGGCGATGTCGGTGTTGACCAGGGGGTCGTGGTACGAGTCGCTCTTGAGGTCCATGTTGACTATGGGATGGGGCAGTTCCATCCCCTGTTCGAACGGGTAGCGCTTGACGAGGGATCCGGCGGCATAGTTGCGGACGATGACCTCCAGCATGACTATGTCGACCTTGCGGCAGACCATCTCGTTGTCCGATACCAGGCGCACGAAGTGGTTGGCGATGCGGTGCTCGGTAAGCACACCGAAGAGCTTGGCCGAGATCTGGCAGTTCACCGTGCCCTTCCCGGTCACCTGGTCGTGCTTCTCCGCGTCGAAGGCCGTGATGTCGTCCCGGAACTCCACCAGCACATGGTCCTCGTCCCAGTCGTAGACGGTCTTCGCCTTACCCGAGTGGAGCTCTTCGCCTTTGGGTATGTCAATCCCTCCTGCCTGGCGCTACGCCATATGGATACTTGAAAGTATCTGTCAAGGGAGCTGCTCAGGACCTAGGCACACGACCGAGCAGGGGTCATTTCGGGAAGATCAGCTTGCGCTTCGGCCACTCGTAGATGAAGAAGTAACCGAGACAACCTGCAATGATCAGGAAGGCGAGGGCGACCTGCAGAGCCACGGACCTCATTATCATAGGGATCAAGGCGGCTATCATAACAAATGCGAGGAGGAAGAGTAGGAAGGCCCCGATGATCCGTCCGATATCCTTCCCGTGACCGATGATAACGACCCCCGATGGAGCGTCCCGGAAGGGACACTGAACAAAGAGCGTTGTGGTTAATATACCATGCGAAGGTGGGTCATCTTCCCTTGACGACGCGCCCCTCCGATCACTGCAGCTTGTACCCGATCATCCTCAGGAACTCGCGGCGCTTGGCCTTGGCCGCGTCGTCCTCTACACCCAGGGGCGAGTAGCCGTCGATGACCCCCAGGATGCCCCCGCCCCGCTCGTTGCGGGCCACCACCACGGACACGGGGTTGGCCGTCGCGCAGAAGATGTTCGCCACCTCGGGCACGGCCTGGATGCCCTTCAGGAAGTTGATGGGGAACGCGTCGCGCATGAAGATGATGAAGGTGTGGCCCGAGGCGATGCGCTCCATGTTGCGGACAGCCAGGTCCACAAGTTCGGGGTCCGTGCCCTCGGTGCGCAGCAGCCGGTCCATGGAGGCCTCGGAGAAGGCCATGCCGTACTTGACGCCGGGCACGGTGCCCACCATCACCTCGTGCACGTCCTCGGCGGTCTTGATGAAGTGGGACATGCCCAGGATGAAGTTCAGCTCGTCGGGGTTCTCGATCTCCACCAGGTCCAGCTCGACCATCACTTTCCCTCCACGCGGTCCTTGATGTCGCGATCGTAGGAGCTTCCCGCGGTGCCCTTGGTCCTCACCAGGTCGTCCCGCGTCCACTTCTTCATGCAACGACCGCACCTGACCTGCCCGGAGGACTTGAACAGCAGGTCGGCGTTGCCGCAGTTGGGACAACGGAGCGTCGGAAGGGCGGGTCCTTCGTCGGTCATGATGACCACAAGTGCAGGAGGCTAGAAAATCCTTTGGACCACCGAAAGCGATATGTAACTTACCGGCACGTGCTCCCCCCATGTGGCTCGAGGAATACCGGCTAGGACCCTGGAACAAGGACCTGGACGACGAACGGCTCGGGCAACAGTCCGCCGACCTGATGTACGGCGCCTTCGACTGGCCCACCTCCAAGGGGACGGTCAAGGAGCTGCTCCGGAAGGACCCGAGACACGCCAAGGACCCGGTGGCCACCTACGCCACCGACCCAGGGGGCGACCTCGTTGGCTATGTCGGCATTGCCCGCCGACCCGTGGTCCACGAGGGCGAGGTCCTCTCATCGGGCCACCTCTGGACCATTGCCGTACGCCAGGACCACACCCGGAAGGGCATTGGAAGAGCGCTCATAGAGATGGCCGTCGAGGGGCTCAACGAGGAGGGCATAGAGGTGATCACCCTCTACTCCACCCCCGGCCTCGTCGCCTATCCGATCTATCGGTCCCTGGGTTTCCTCGATCACCACCGACTCGCATTCTGGCTGGGCGATGCCTGCCAGGAAGGGACCGCGAACGAGCTGCGTCCCCTGACCGGGGAGGAGAGGGGCCGGGTGATACCCATATGGGACCGCCACATGGGGGGCGTCGACGGCTTCAGCGTCCGGGAGGACAACCCCTATGCGGCCCACACGGCGATGGGGGCCAACACCTCCGAGTGGTTCTCCACCATCGACCCCCCTGGTACCCTCGAGGGCTTCGTGCACATGAGCCTCGGGCCCACGCGGGGCCTCACGGTGGTCAGGGAGATCGTGGGACCGGACCCCGACTGGTACAAGCATGCCATTCAGGCAGTCCAGGCGAAAGCAAAGGGTGACCAGGTATGGGTCACCCATCGCAACCCTCTGGCGACCGACGGACTGGAGGCGGCGGGCCTCCGTTGGAACGATGTGCACGCCTTCGAGCGCATGATGGCCGTGGGCCCCATCGTTGAGGTGGACGAGGTCGTGTCCGATCCAAGGTGGTTCGCGGAATCCCGCAACGACGTCTTCTGAGGAGATCCCTCCTCAAAGGAAGATCAGGATGGCGCTGAAGATCACTGCGATCGTCCCGAAGATCATGCAGAACAGGTCCCACCGCATCCTACTTGACATCCTCATCAGGACCTCGATGGTGAGGTACCCGA
>JAUVRF010000042.1 GCA_030597775.1 Methanobacteriota archaeon
AACTACAACATCACCTTCGATGACCTCGTCATTCCGGACTCCGATCACGACCCGGGGAACCTCTACTCGTTCTATGAATTCGGGAAACCCGTACCCGCGGGCACGGAGACCCTGGTGGTCCTTGTCCAGTACTCCCTGGTGTTCGAGGAACCGGTGCACGGCGGGGACTATAACGTATCGAAAAGGCACGCCTGCATCATGACGGTGGTGGTCTGGCGATGAGGAGATATATCGCATTCGGGAACACCAGGTGGGGCTTGGTGGCCATTTACGATGGCCTCCGCTTCCGCATGGTGGTCATCCTGATCTCAGTGGGCGTGTTCCTCTACACCGCCACCATCACCGGCAGGAACGGCGAGTTCTCCGACGACCACTACCAGCACCTCGCCGACACCGGATGCATCATGGTCGAGGCCCTGTCGTTGAACGAGAGCTATCCCATGCCGATGATCGAGTGGTCCAACTCCACGGACAATGAGACCCGACCCCTTGACAAATGGGTGGCGCCCTCCGAGGCCGACACGGTCCGATGGCTATTGGAATCCTTCGTCGAGCTCACGTGGAAAAACGAGGCCGAGAACGGAACGTACGACACGGGTACGATCATGCCGATCGTGAATGCGATCTTCGCTGAGAACCGTCTCGATGGCACTGACCACGCATGGTTGTTCCTCTACCTTGGTGAGGTCGAGCTCTTCGGTTCCAACGCCGTCGGCTCGGTCGAGGACCTTCCCGAGGACCGGTGGGCAAGCTCCTCCGACTTTACCCTCGTTGTCGATGCAGCCAAAGGGATCTCGTACGAAGCGGAGCTTCGCTACTTCATCTGGCTTCAGTGATGGACCAGCGTAGGGCTACAATGCCCTGGGCTTCTTCTCGTCGTAGACCTCTCTGCTAGGGTCATCGTCCTCCACGATGGGCCGTGGTTTCTTGGGAGGCGGTGCTCCCTTCTTGGGCGATGAATCGCGGAACTCCATGTCAGCCCCGCCCTCGAGAGTGAACTGGGTCACGGGCTCCTCCGCCTGGGGGTACATCATGCGAACGGGAGAGGCCTCGGGATCCTCCGAGGGCTCCTGCGAGGGCGGAGGCGGGGGGATCGGTGCCTGTTGTACGGGTTGCTCCACCCTCTCGAAGTTCTTGGCCGGTTGAGGTACCGGCTCCGGTTCGGGTGCGGGAGCTGGCTGATAGTAGGCCACGGCCGCGACGGCAGCCGCCGGCGCTGGTGGTTCCGGGGTCGGGGTTGGCTCCTCCTGGGCGGGCCGGGGGTCCCTCTTCTCCTCGAGCATCTCCACCATCCGCTCGTCGTACTGGTCGCGTTCCAGGACGATCTCGATGAGCATCTGCTTGACCTGTGTCGGCTTCCGGATGCCGTAAAGGGCCTCCTTGGGCCCGTCGAAGTCCCGGTCAGCGTCGGCCTTACCGTCCTCGGTTCCGGTGTACGCCCGGATGGTGCCGAGACCGAAGATGCGGAACACGAAGGACCGGATGACCTTGAAGTCCTCGATCTTCTCGAAACGAAGGGTGTTCTCCTCCATCGAGAACATCTTGTACCGAAGGACGATGCGCTGGTTGGTGATGAAGTACGAGAAGGCACGCCGGTAGATCGCGGCCATGAGCATGGCGACCAGGCCCATTGATAGGCCGAAGATGACCGTGAGGGTAGGTATGAATTCGGGGTCGTCCCAGTACCATATGTAGAGGAGGGATAGGGCGATAAGCGAGATGATCGCGGCCCAGAACATGCCGCGGAGCGCCCCGCCGTAGCCGGCCATGGCGCACCATCCGACGAGGCACGCACCGCCGATGAAGACGAGGGCAGGCATGAGACTATTGATGGTGGAGTCGCCGCAGGTGAAGGACAGCCAGTCCTCGTAGTGCATCCAGTAGACCGCGACGCTCCAAAGTATCAGCAGGAGGCCGACGACGAAGTACCTGAAGAACGCAAGGTAGTGTGGCCTCAAGGTCATGTAGAGGTGTTCCCTCGCCCCAAGCTGAAGGGCTCCCTTGTTCTCAATAGGCTGAGCGGCCGGCATGGTCCATCTCCGGAGTGCCTTCGTACTTCGACATTCAGATCTTGGGATGGAAGTGGTTCGAACACGGCACCGAGCAGAACTGGTACTCCTTGCCCATGATGACCCGGGTGTACTCGCCACCAGGCTTCATCAGCTTGCCGCAGGTGTCGCAAGTGAAGTCCATCCTGCCGACGGCATGCACCCCCGCTTTGGCTGTCTTGTGCCCAGCGGCCTTGGCGCCCTCCTTTGTCTTGTGGCCAGCCGATTTGGCGCCATCTACCACCTTGTGGCCCGCCGCACCAGCCTTCTCCTCGACGGTGTGCCCTGCCTTCTTGATCTTCTGTCCGGTCTTCTTCAGTATTTCGGCCATCGGTCCACCTATGGAATGAAAGGGTCTGGTGATGCTATAAGCCTTTCTACAGCCCGCCAGGTGGTCCTGATGGGTGCGGGGATGGCCATCTGCTCACTCGGACTTCTTGCCCTTGCTGGCCGTCTTTTTAACACTGTCTGCGGCCTTACCGCCGACCTCCTTGGTCGCCTTGAGGGTCTTTCCCCCGACCTCCTTGGTCTTGTCGAGGAACTTGCTACCCAGGCCCTTGCCCTTATCGGCGGACGTGCTGGCAGCCTTGCTTCCAACGGCCTTGCTCTTGGCGGCGGCCTTACCGCCCACGTCCTTCCCCGCAACCAAGGCCTTACCGCCCACGTCCTTCCCCACATTGTAGGCCTTCCCGCCTACTTTCTTGCCGACCTGGGCTGCCTTCGATCCGGCGGACTTGAGCAATCCCATGGAGTCCTTCAGGACAGATTTCTCGCCCTTTTCACCAGAAGCATCCCCGGAGTGGAGCGACACCATAGGTGGATCGTCCACTTCCGGGGTCCTCTCGATCTCCTCTCCGTCCTCGTCCTCGGCAACGGTCTCGACCTCGTCCTCCGTGGTCTCCGTCGCCCGATGGCCCTCGAGTCCGCCGTTGACAAGGTCAGCGTCCTCTGGTACGTATCCGTCCCGGGTGGGAGGGATGGAGTCCAGATCCTGCTCGTATTCCGATATCTCTGGGCTCTCGTCCTCAACAGGCGGTGCCTGCTGTTGGATATCCGGCTGGGTGACCGGCCCGGGCGCTACGGGCACGGCCTGTCCCTGTCCTTCAGGGGTCTGAGGTTGGACGAAGTACATCGGCTGGCCGAACTGGGCCGGCAGTGCCTGGATAGGAGCCATCGGTCCGGTGGGCATGAGGATGTAGATGGGTTGAGCTGGCGGGGCCGCCTGGGCCTGAGGCGGCTGGCCTGGTCCGTGCATCATCAGTATTGCCGTCTGGGCCGCCGATGAGGCTGCCGCCTGGACGATCGCCGCCTGCGCCATCGCAGCTTGGGTCGCGGAGGCTGCTGCCACCAGGGTCGGATCCTCCAGGGACAGTACTCCAGAGGGGGAGGCTCGGGGTTCCTCCTTCGCCTCATCTTCGGGATCGGGTTCCTCCGTCAATGCCGCGGCCAACTTGATCAAGGCAGCCTCGGCCTCGGGAGACAGTAAGGGTTGCTCCACACTCGTTTTCGGGGCAGCCGGTGTTGTCTCTTTACCAGAAGTGGTCGCAGCCGCAGCAGTCGCTCCAGCCGCCGCTTCCGCCGCTGGCGGCTTGGCCGCGCTAGCAGCTGCTGCGGTCGTCTTGACGGCTGCCTTCGCGGCCTTCTTCTTTTTCTTCTTTGCGAACCAAGCGCTCATGGTCTAACCACTCTCCCAGATCCCGAGACGGGATATCCCCGATGCCATCGGACATGATTACGGGTCATCTCCTATCGCATTGGGGGCATGTAATATGAAATGACGCCTAATTGAGCTTTTCCCCACTCATGTCAAGGGGTTGGACGATGAGAACAATGAATGATATCTGAAAATAAGTTGGAGGATCAGGGTCGACCCCCGTGACCGATCCTTATGGTCCAGTCCCCTCGGAGGTAGGGTCGGCGGTCATCCCTTCATCGGACATCTCTGTCAGGAACAGGGCCGTCTGGGCGGAGGTCATCGCTGCCGACCGAACTATTTCCGACTTGCTCAGGAAGTAATATTCTTGGGGTTCTGCAACAACCGAGGTTGCCCTTCCACCGTTGTTGGCCCTGATCCGTTCGACCAGATGATCGATGTCGACCGATGGGTCTTCCAGGATCCTCGTCAACTTGGCAAGGGCCTCCTCTGCCTCGGGGGAAAGGGCCACGCTCGCGTGAACACGAGGAGCGGATGATGGTGAAGGTCCGACCGGGGGTTTCCCCGCAGGTGGATGGGTCGAGGTTGTGGATGCCATTGTGGCCGTGGCCGCCACAGCTGTCGTGGCCGCGACCGCACTACTTTCAGCGGCGGCAGCGTCCACCGCGGTCGGTACGTCCTTGGCCTTCTCCTTCTTCTCCTGCTTTGCCCTCTTCTTCTCGGCCTTCTTGAGCTTCTTCTCCTTCCTCCGCTCCGCCCGCAGCTCCCTCTTTGCCCTCTTCTTCTTTCTCTTGTGCCTCTTGCGTACCCTCTTCGCTATCTTCCTCGCCGCCCTTGTCTTTCGTCTCCAGAAAGCGCACATGGTCACACCATTCGAGGGTCTGCGGTCATACTACCAGGATGAAGGGGCGTCACATTGGACGTATCGGATAGAAGTATTTTCGTACGCTCCATGATTGGGGTGACGGAAGGGACCGATGGTATGTTGGCCACGCCCAGTGATAACAATGTGATTGGGCAAGGAGGAGCGCCATGTCGCACCGCCAGGTGAGATGGAGGTCTCAGATCTTCTTGAGGTCCTTCTTGAGCGCGACGGAGCCCTTGTCAGCGAGGTCCTCGACGGTGTCGGCAACCGAGCTGCCGGCGTCGCTTATCTTGTCCAGGGTTCCACCGGCCACGTCCTCGACCTTGGTGAAGAACTTGTCCGAGATCCCCTTTCCCTTCTCTATGATGCCCTCGGTGCCGGTCTTCTCAGCTAGCTTTCCACCGACCTCTTTGGTCTTCTCAACGGCATCGTCCGTTGCTTTCTCCGCCTTCTTGCCGACATCCCTGAGGTCATCATCTAGTTCTCCCAACGTATCACATCCTCTTGAGGGATTGTACCAATCGTCCTTACCCGATATAATATTATCCGAAGAATCAAGGCTCATTCCACGGTCACGGACTTGGCCAGGTTGCGGGGCTTGTCGATGGAGCACTTCCGCATGTGGGCGACGAAGTAGGCCAGCAATTGGAGGGACACGAGCACGACCACTGGAGAGAAGATGGGGTTCGTGCGGGGCACAGGGATGACCACGTCCACCAGCTTAGCCAGCTCCACGTCGTCCTCCAGGCCAACGGCGAAGACGGGAGCGTCCCGGGCGGAGACCTCCATGATGTTCGAGAGCATCTTGGGCCGGACGGGGTCGTCCACGACGATGGCGATGATGGGCGTATCCTCTCCCACCAGGGCGATGGGCCCGTGCTTCATCTCGCCCGCGGGGTAGCCCTCGGCGTGGATGTAGCTGATCTCCTTGAGCTTCAGGGCGCCCTCCAGGGCGGAAGGGTAGTTGATGTTGCGGCCGATGAAGTAGACGTCGTGGGCCTCGTGGATGGGCTCGGCCACGCCCTTGATGAGGTCCCGGTTGTTGAGCACCTGCTGTACCTGGGAGGGCAGGCGCCTGAGCTCCTCCCTGAGGACCCTCAGGTGCTCCGCGCCTATCGTGCGCCTCTTGGCCCCCAGGGCGAAGGCGAGCAGGTAAATGGCGATGAGCTGGGTGATGAAGGTCTTGGTGGCGGCCACCCCGATCTCCGGACCCGCCCTGGTGTAGATGGTCTGGTCGGCCTCCCGGGTGATGGTGGACCCCACGACGTTGGTGATGGCGAGGGTGGAGGTGCCCCTTCGCTTGGCCTCCCGGACGGCGGAGATGGTGTCGATGGTCTCCCCGCTCTGGGTGATGGCCACCACCAGGGCGGACTCCTTGGCCAGGTTGGAGTACCGGTACTCGCTGGCCATCTCGACGGTCGTGTCAAGACCTGCCAGGCTCTCCAGGATGTACTTGCCGATCAGGCCTGCATGGTAAGAAGTGCCGCAGGCGATGATCTTGATCTTGTCCACATCGGGTGGGGCCAGGGCCGTCAGGTCCTCCTCGACGATGCGTCCCATCATCGAGTCGAGGATGGCCTGGGGTTGCTCGAAGATCTCCTTGAGCATGAAGTGCTCGAAGCCCCCCTTCTGGGCATCCTCCAGATTCCAGTCCACGACGTGGACCGGGCGCTCCACGGGCTCGCCATCGAGGTCCATGAGCTGGAACTCGCCCTCCCGGAGGACCACAAGGTCCCCGTCCTCGAGGAAGGTGAACTCGTGGGTGAAGTCCAGAAGCGGGGTGACGTCAGAGGCCATCACGCCCTCGCCGTCGGCCGAGACCCCGACCACCAGTGGGTTCTCGTTCCGGGCAGCCACCAGCATGCCCGGGTGGTCCCGATGTATGACCGCCACCGCGTAAGAGCCGACCACCTTCTTCAGCCCAGCGCGGACGGCCTCTGCAAGGTCCCCCTTGTAATGCTCCTCGAACAGGTGGACAAGGGTCTCGGTGTCCGTCTCCGAGACGAAGGTGTGGCCCTTCGCCAGCAGGTCCTCCTTCAGGGCCTGGAAGTTCTCGATGATGCCGTTGTGGACGATGGCCATTGCACCGGAGCAATCGGTGAAGGGATGGGCGTTGAGGTCCGAGGGCCTGCCGTGAGTGGCCCATCTGGTATGGGCCAGGCCAGTGGTGCCGTCCATCTGGACCAGCTTCGCCTCCAAGGCTGCTATATGACCCTGGGACTTCTGGATCTGGAGGTCCTTGCCGAGGATCGCCACCCCGGCCGAGTCGTAGCCCCGGTACTCCAGGTGCTTGAGCCCCTCGATTAGTATGGGGAGCGCGTCCTGCCGGCCGATGTAGCCCACGATGCCGCACACCGAACTCCGCCCTCCTCAGATCACCCTGCTGCTGTCGGGGATGTCCCGGCTGATCCGGTTGCTGGCCTCGATGTGGCAGTACGCGCCGATGGTCCGGCCAGCATCCACGACGACCCTGCTCGATATCTCGCAGTTCTCGCCCACGATGGTCCCTATCTTGTCGATCTGGACAAGCTCGTTCTCCATCAGCAGGAGCTTGGGCTCGGCCGCCGTGATGAAGTGGGAACCGATTGTGGACCCCTCGTCCAGGATGCTGTGGGAGACGTACGATTGCCCTCCAATGGCCACGTTGTCCATGATGACGCTGTTCCGTATCTCGGTGAAGGGGGAGATGGTGACATTGTCACCGATGGAGGTTGTGGGATAGATGACGACGCTGGGCCCCACCTCGCAGCCCTCGCCGATGGCCACCGGTCCCTTGATGTAGGTCCCGGACCTGATGACCGTACCGTCGCCAATGCTCACGGGTCCGGTGATGGTGACCCCGTCCTCGATGGTCCCCGCCTTCCTGGAGATCGCATCGGGCAGCACACGGGCGTTCAGGTCCAGCAGGTCCCAGGGGAACACCACGTCGAGCCAGAGCCCGTCGGTGAGGGTGCCCTTGACCTCGACCCCCTCCTCGATGGCGGTCTGGACCGCATGGGTGAGCTCGAAGCGTCCAGCCCCCACCTCCCGGTCCAGCAGGTCGAGGAACTTGTGGGTGAAGTGGTAGATGCCCGTGGATATCAGGTTGGAGATGCGGCGTGGGGGTTTTTCCACGATCTTGGAGACCCTGTCGCCATCCAGCTCCACCACGCCGTACTTGCGGGGTTGGGCGTGCTCGGTGATCAGGACGGTGATGTCGCTGCGGTTCTCCAGCAGCTGGTTGATCATGCGGCCGTCCAGGATGTTGTCGCCAGGGATTACCACGAAGTCGTCGTCCAGGTGGTCGCGGGCGGTGAGGAGGGCGTGCCCGGTGCCCAGCTGTCGACGCTGCTCCTCGTAGGTGATGGAGACGCCGAAGTCCGAACCGTCCTCGAAGTAGGTCTGGATGCGCTCCTTCTGGTAACCGACCACTATGACGACGTCGCGGCTGCCCACCTCCCTCAGGGCGTCGATGGCATACTGCAGGATGGGCTTGTCCCCGACCCTCAGCATCACCTTCGGCCTCGAGATTGTCAGGGGCCTTAGCCTGGTTCCCTCTCCAGCAGCAAGTATGACAGCCTTCATCTCGCCTCCTCCGTCTGAGAGACCCATCCTGTGGGTCTCATCTCTGCCTCGCCATGATCTCTTCCAGCACCGCTATGGGCACGTCGGGCCTGATGGACCTGATGGCCCGCTCGAACAGCACCAGCTGGGCGTGGAAGGTCATGGAGTACGGGTCGTCGAAGCCCTCGACCGCCTCGAGGCGCTTCACGATCAACCTGACCTGTGCCTCCGTTATCTTCGCGATGGAGTAGACGGACCTGTCGTGCTCCTTGTCGATGCGGCTCTTGAGCCTGCCAAGGGCCGTCGCGAAGTAACCCAGCTTGCGGGCCCTGTCCGATCCGATGTTCTTCACGATGCCGCATTCCTTGCAGAAGGGCTTGTGCTGTATCGGTACGCGCTCAACCATGGGAGAAGAGGGAGGAAGCCACTCCATCTCTGCGTAGGGGCAATCCTCGTGCTTATGCTTCCCCAGGGGACTTCGGACCATGGAGGACCCATTCCCATGTAGTTCCTACCAGTACTTAAACCTTCTCAAATCCAGGAGCTGGCCAGCGTACCCCTGGCCGGGTTGCTTGGAGGGTCCGAGGACGCCCCGCAGCGTTCGTGGGAGGGGGTGCGAAACGGACAAATACCGTGGGGCTCCTTCCCGCGTGTGAGGACCATGGCAAGATACACCGCTCTCATTCCCGCCGCAGGATCGGGCATACGCCTGCGTCCTTTCACCTTCACCAGGCCCAAGCCCCTCATCTTCGTCGCGGGCAAACCCATCCTGGGGCACATACTGGACGCGCTGGTGGGCGTGGTCGACGAGGTCACCGTTATCGTCGGCTACATGGCCGACAAGGTGGAGTCCTACTGCCTGGAGGCCTACGGGGACTCGTTCAAGTTCAACTTCGTGCCCCAGGAGAAGCAGTTGGGCCTGGGACACGCCGTCCTGCAGGCGAAGGATATCGTGCTCGAAGGCGGCCTGATCATCACCCTGGGTGACGAGATATTCGGCATGGGCTACGGGGAGATGCTGGCCACCCACGCGACCAACCTGCCCTGCGACGCCTCCATCGGCCTCAAGGTCGTGGACGAGCCGAGCAAGTACGGCATCGTCGAGCTGGACGGGAACGGCAGGATAATCGCAATGGTGGAGAAGCCCGAGGACCCGTCCTCCGACACCGCCCTGGCGGGTGTGTACATTTTCGAGAGAGCATCGGACATCGGCTCCGCCCTGGACTCCATCGTGGAACAGGACAGACGCACCCGCGGGGAGTACCAGCTGACGGACGCCATGCAGATGATGGCC
>JAUVRF010000549.1 GCA_030597775.1 Methanobacteriota archaeon
CGTCACCGTCACCAACGTCGCTCCAGTTGCGGCCGTCGCCGAGGGTACGATAGTCTCATTGAAGGCCGACCCAGTCTTCCTGGACGCCTCACCCTCCAACGACACGGCCTCTGACTACCGGGACCTCATTTACCACTGGGACCTCGGTGACGGTGGGTCGATGGATAGCATCCAGGGGACCCACAGGTACGCGCTGTCGGGAACGTACACGGTCACGCTCACGGTGACCGATGACGACGGTGAAATGGACACGGCCACGGTCATCGTGACGATAGTGAACGTCCCGCCCACCATGGGCGTCATCCCAGACATCACCATGAACAATACCGACGAGACCCTGCTCCTGCGCATCGAACATCTCATCTCCGACCCGGACGACGACGTGTTCTTCGTCCAGATCACCACCCCGGAGATCGCGGACGGACCCCCGAGGGTCGTGCGCGTAGAGGCCTTCGAGGACGAGGAGCAGGGATGGTCCCTCCGGATAATCACCTTCGCGGATGCCGAGGGGAGGGGCAGGGTCACCCTCGAGGTGGGAGACCTGGACGGCGGGATCGCCCAGGCCGAGTTCAACGTGACGGTGGTGGACACTTCCCCGGGATTGGCCGAGACGCTGGGCGATGATCTGCCCATCGTGCTGCTCGGCGTGGTCGCCATGGTGGCGGTGACCGCTCTTACCTTGTACGTCTACCTCCCGAAGCGGAGGAGGGGCGGCGGGGACTGAGGGTGAGGGCCTACAGCATCTCCTTGAGCAACCTCGGGATGTCGGAGATGGTCTCCGCCACTTGGGCACCGTTCTTCTCCAGGGCCTCTATCTTGCTTGACGCGGTGCCGAGACCGCCCTCGATGAGAGCGCCCGCGTGGCCCATGCGCTTGCCGCTGGGGGCGAAGCGCCCGGTGATGTAGCCCACCACGGGCTTGGACATCTCCTTGATGTAGGGGGCCGCCATCTCCTCCAGCACGCCGCCGATCTCGCCGTGCATGACCACGGCGTCGGTGGCCGGGTCCTCCTCGAACATGCGCAGCAGGTCGTCGAAGTTGGTCCCGATGATGGGGTCACCACCCATGCCCGCCGCGGTGCTCTCGCCCATGCCGGCATGGTCCAGGTAGTTGGCCACGTAGTAGAGCAGCGAGCCGCTCCTGGTCGCCACGCCGATGCGTCCCTCGGTGAAGGTACGTACGGGCAGCATGCCCACCATGGCCTGCCCCGGCGATATGAGGCCAGGGGTGTTGCCACCCAGCAGTGTGACGCCCGCCTCCTTGGCCCGCTTGCGCACCAGGAGCATGTCGTGGATGGGTATGGTCTCGGTGATGATGACGATGGTCTCGATGCCCGCGTCGACGGCCTCTAGTACGGCGTCGCGGGTGAACCTTGCGGGCACCCAGATGGAGCTGAGGGTGACCTCGGGGTGGTTGTCCTTGAGTTCGCCCACGGTGTCGTAGACCGGCTTCCCCTCGACCTCCTGGCCGCCCTTGCCCGGAGTGACGCCGGCCACGATGTCGGTGCCGTACTCGATCATGAGCTTGGTGTGGACGGCGGCGTTCTTGCCGGTGATGCCCTGGACCATGGTCTTGGTGTCCTCGTCGATGAGGATCGCCATCAGGCACCACCTCCCTCGGCCTTGGCCACAGCAATGGCCTCTTGGACCACCTCTTCGATGGGGGTCGTGTACGGGTATATCGTGATCTTGGAGAACAGGTCGGGCTCGTCGGCCTTGGCCTCCTCGAGGATGCGACGACCCTCCGCCTCCATGTTGCCCGTCATCCGCATTATCATCGGCTTCTTGGGCTGGTTCTCGTGGATGAACTGGGCCACTGCCGTGGCCCAGTCGTCGCAGCGGGAGATGCCGCCGAAGCGGGCGCCGAAGATGACCTTGACCTTGGGGTCGTCCAGC
>JAUVRF010000199.1 GCA_030597775.1 Methanobacteriota archaeon
AGGGCAATCGCTCCGAACGGCCCCTCGTCCTTGGCTCCGTCTCCAGGAGGGCGGCCTGGACCCAGGGCATCGTGCTCTTCGCGTTGGGCGCGCTGCTGGCCGCATGGCTCTCACCATACATCCTGGTCTGCGCGCTGGCCCTCGTGGTCCTCTCGTACCAGTACTCCTTCCCGCCCCTGCGCATGGATGCCCGACCGTACGTCCAGCAGATGTTCTGGTTCACCTTCGGCATCCTGTACTTCATGGCAGTCTACTTCTACATCATCCAGTACGACCATCCCATGCACGGTTTCCTGCAGGCGGCCCTGGCGATGATAATAGGCGTGCAGGTCTTCGCCGCCCTGGGCGAGACCCTTGCCAAGGACCTGCGGGACCTGGACAACGACAGGGCCGGGGGCAAGTACACCACCTCGGTCCTCCTGGGGCCAACAAAGACCGCGCGGTACGCATTCTACCTGTCCTGCGTGGGACTCTCGATATGGATATTCTCGATCATCGTCCTGTACGGCAACTGGGGCCCGGCGGCCCTGGTCATGGGCGTCATCGCCGTGGTGTGGACGTTCATCTGTTTCAAACTCGTGCGCGAGCTTACCGACCACTACTCCAAGGCATCGGCGAGGAAGCTGCATCTTGGGTTCATCTTGACCTTCGCATTGCTCCTGATCCTCTCGATGCTCAGCTTCGTGTGAGGCACGATCCCCATGGTATCTTCGGACATATCCCCGGACCGATCACTCTCCACATCCACGGGATACGCCATGGCCCGGGGCGCCTTCACGATAATCAATGGCATCGCCAGCGGCCACGGTGGCGCGTGCGGTGTCGAGCTGCGGTTCCTGGCAAGGTTCCAGCTCACCGACGAGCCCGGGGCCGTGGAGACCACGTTCCTGGGCCCGGGCTCCAACTCCCACATGGACGACCGGTTGGTCCGGGCCTGCGCCCATCGCCTGCTCTCCGACGCGGGCCTACCGAGCGACAGTGGGGTCCGGGTCGAGACCGTCAGCGAGATCCCGGCCTCCAGGGGCCTCAAGAGCAGCTCCGCCGCGGCCAACGCCATCCTCATGGCGGGCATGGAGGCCCTGGGCCGCTCCAGCGAACCCCTGGACACCGTCCACAGGGGGGGCGACTGCGCCACGGACGCCGGCGTCACCCTGACCGGTGCCTTCGACGACGCGGTCGCGACCATGTTCGGAGGCGCGGTCCTCACGGACAACGAGCGGCGCTCCATAATCTCGTGGCCCAAGGTCCCTGGGGACCTGCGGGTCCTCTTCCTCTTCACCGATCGAAAGATCCAGAAGGATTCCCTCCACAAGGAGGACTTCCAGCCCATCCACGACCAGGTCCAGGAGGCCTTCCAACTGGCCATGGACGGGGACGTGGCAGGGGCCATTACTCTCAACGGCCGCGCCTATGCGCCTATCGTGGGGGTGGACGACACCCACGCGCAAGCGGCGCTCGCGGCAGGGGCTTGGGCAGCGGGCATGACCGGCACCGGTCCAGCCATCGCGGTGATGTACATCGCGGAGGCCGAGGAGGTCGTGCTCGCAGCCCTCGCCTCTTTCCAAGGCACCATTGTCAGGACGAGGGTGAACACCTCTCCTGGCATGGTGCTGTCCGAGGAGGAGTACGCCTTCCATCGAAAGGATATCCTGGGGGGTGGGGAGCACGTCTAGGATCAACACCGGGCCCCCCGTCCAGAAGTTCGGAGGCTCCTGCCTCGCGACCCCGGAGCTCACCGTGCGGTGCTCACGCATCGTTGCCGAGGCTTGCCAAGCACCCTCCAGTGTGGTCATCGTCGTGTCCGCGCTCAAGGGACAGACCAACCTGGTCCGCGAGATGCTCGACCGCCTCCTCGCAGGAGGCAACGGCATCGATAACTTCATGGAAGAGGTCCGGGCGCGCCACCGGCTGATGGCCGAGTCCACGATCATGGACCGTCACATCAGGGGGAGGGTCATGGACAGGATGGAGACCCTCGCGACGCAACTCGAGCGCCTCCTCTGGGGGGTCATCTACACAGAGGAGCTGACCCCTCGCACCCGTGACCAGGCTCTGACCCATGGCGAGCGGATGTCCGCTCACCTGTTCACCGGTGTTCTGGAGGACAGGGGAACGCCAGGCGTTCCCTTGGAGGCCGACGAGGCCGGCGTCGTCACCGACGGCGTCTTCGGCTCCGCCTCCGCCGACCTTGTCACCACGGCCATGAAGCTTGGTCAGACCATCAAGGGCGTCCTGGACCGGAAGGAGGTACCAGTGCTCACCGGGTTCTTCGGCGCCGACGCCAATGGACACTCCACGACCTTCGGTCGGAATGGAAGCGACTACTCGGCTGCGGTCGCCGCCCGCGCCCTGGGCTCTCCCGTCCTGACCCTGTGGAAGGACGTGCCAGGGTTCATGAGCGCCGACCCGGACGTGGTGGCCCGGGCCCGCCTCCTGCCCCTCGTCACCTACGAGGAGGCCGCGGAACTCTCGTACTTCGGGCTCCGCGTTCTCCATCCACGGACCGTGGAACCCCTCCGTCCAGCAGGCATCCCCATCCAGATCCGTGACATCCACAACCCCGACAGACCCGGTAGCATGATCTCTCCCGAGGCCTTGTCGGAGGAGCGGACCATCAAGTCCGTCACCTGTACCCGTGGCATCTCCATCCTGAAGGTCCACTCGGCCTCCATCGGCATCCGGCCCACCCTGCTGTCCAGCATGATCTCGGCATTGGCGGACGAGGGCATCCACATCCTGGGCATGTCCACCTCACAGGCCTGTCTCGGTGTCGTGCTCCGCTCCAAGGACGTTGAGCGGGCCCGGCGAGCCGTCAAGGAGGCCAACCTACCCGAGCTCGAGGGCATCGAGGCGATGTCCGGCCTGGCCCTGGTCGGTGCGGTGGGCTCAGGGGCGCTGGACGACCCGACCGTCGTGCCGCGCATGATGGCCACCATCGCCGACCTCGGCGAATCGGTCGCGACCCTGGCCGCGGGTCCCCCCAGTGCGGCGATCTTCTTCGTCATCAAGGAGGATGTATCCTCCGAGGCCGTCCAGCAGGTCCACGCCACCTTCTGCGAGAGCGACCTGGCCTGACATATCCTTTTGAACGTCCACTCCGATGTCCGAAGGGAGATTTACCATTCGATGACCGGGGGCGGGCCCGTTGAGTAGGCTGAGGGTGATCACGTACAATATCCAGTACTGCGACGGCAGCGGTAGTGGCTCCATCGGTTACCTCGCCCCCGCTTCCCCCAAGCGAAGAAGGGAGATGATGGAGAGGATCTCCGGGGCCCTCACGCCCCACCAACCCGACGTGCTGGGGCTCATCGAGGTGGACGGTGGTTCGTGGCGGAACTCCGGGGTCGACCAGGCAGAGCATATAGCAAAGGAGCTGGACATGCCCAACCTGGTCGAGCATTGCAAGTACCCCCCACCCTTCGACGTGATGCCGTTCTTCAAGCACAACATGCAGGCACTCGCCAGCAAACACCCCATGGCCACAAGTCAGGCCCACCTGTTCACGGTGGGGTTCAAGCGGAACGTGATCGAGGCGACCATAGCGGGCATCACCTTCATCCTCTGCCACCTGGCACTGGGAAGGGGGGCAAGGCTGCTGCAGACCCAGCACCTGGCCCGCATCGTCAGGTCCATCGATGACCCGGTGGTCCTCATGGGCGACCTCAACGCGGAGCCCGACAGCCCCGAGCTCAAGAACCTGGTGGCCCAGACGGAGCTGCGCCTGGTCCCCCTGGGGGAGACCTTCCCCTCGTGGAAGCCCAAGAAGAGGCTCGACCACTTCCTTGTCTCCCCCGACATCCTGGTCAACACCGCAACCGTCCTCGATATCGGACTGTCCGATCATCTTCCCATAATCCTCGACCTACAGATGGACGAGTGATCGGAACCTCCTTTTCAGTTTGGGAAAAATCGTATCTACTCGGCGAGCGGGTGCACCGACGGGAGGGTAATGGTGACCGATGTCTTGATAGGAGACCTCCGCGCTGCTCTTCTCGGACCTGCTGTGAGGCGCCCAACGGGCGGGCCTTACAAGGGTTGAAATACACCGATTACATTCCAATCCCGATGGCGATCATCTGGCCGTTCTTGGATGTATATTTCTGGATATTCTTCCTGCTCGCCAACATGGTCTTCATCATCATCATCGTCTACTACGAGCGCAAGCATCCGTACATCACCCTGGCCTGGATATCCTTCATGGCCCTTGTACCGGTCGTTGGTTTCTTCGTCTACATATTCTTCGGAAGGACGCTGTCCCGGGAGAAGATGTTCCTGCTCAAGGCGGAGCAGGATGGGCGGCTCCAGCGAGCTATCAGCGAGCAGCTCAAGAAGATACACGAAAGCGGGATCGATCCGGACGACATGGAGCTGGCACGATGCCTGGACAGGGTCCACATGCTGATCATCAGCGGCAATGCCCTCGGCACCATCAACAACAAGGTGAAGCTGTTCTCGGACGGCAACGAGAAGTTCGACG
>JAUVRF010000191.1 GCA_030597775.1 Methanobacteriota archaeon
GAAGTGGGACTCACCGTCGGACAGGACGTCTGACAGCACCTCCACGGAGGCCCTTCCGTCGGTGCCAACGGTGGCTGCCCCGACGACGGTGCCATTGATGAAATGCCTTAGCTCGATGTCCGCCTCGGGTATCACCATGGTGGACTCGTCCACGACCTGGACCTCCACGCGGCGGAACACGAGAGCGGTGGAGCTCACATCGGTCCGGACGTTCCTCAGGGTCACGTTCCTCAGCTCGACCGTGGCGCCCTCGATCAGGCTCAAACAGGGGTCAGCGGTCCCGTTGAACATGCTGTCCAGGAACACCGCGTTGGTGCCCTGGAGCACGCAGGGGATACCCGTGTAGAGCGAGGAGTCCTGGACCAGAAGGGTCGCACCCTCCAGCGATAGTTCTCCGGTGACCACCGAATTGCGTACGGTCACAGAGGTGGCCGAGCCCGTGAGCGCGCCGTCCACGACGCTGTTCTCGACGGTCACGTCCGTCGCGCCGGTCAGAACGACATTCGCGGCCAGCTCGGCACCCGAGGTCAGCAGGAGGGAGGTGCCAGCCTCGAGGAACACGAGAAGGTCGTAGTCGGAATGAACGACCGCATCGTCCAAAACCAGGGTGCCCCCGTCCTCGACGAACAGGGCGAACTGGTGATTGTAATCCTGAAGGAACCTGAAATCGGTATCTCTGATGGTCAGGGTGGCGCCCTCGCGGACGGTGACGAAACCGTCCTGGATCCTCTCCTGGTCGATGGTCTTGTCACCGGTCTGGCTATCGATGACCAGGTCCCAATCGGTGAAGACAAGGACCGTGGCGGTCGCCAGGTTGTTGCCCAGGTTGTCCTCGCCGGGCATCACGCGAGCGATGTAAACGGTTATCACGTGGGTGCCGCCAAGACCGGTGGTGTCCCACTGGGTGGTGACCAGGTCCTGACCACCCTCTGGTACGCTGGTGGTCCGGTTCGCGATGAGGAAGCCCTCTCCCGGGAAACCGTCCCAGAACTGGACGACGACAAGGGTAGCAGCGCTCTCGCCCAGGTTGTGGACGTTGGCATCGATGGTCACCACATCGCCCTCCTCGGGATGGGCGTCGGACACCGTGATGTCCTTTGCCGTGATGGAACCATCTGGTAGGCCACGGACCCTGACGTCCAGGGACGCGTCGTTGTTGTCCTCCCTGCGCTCGTCGATGGCGTCATCGGCGTCGACGAGCACGGTGATCTCGTGGTCCCCTTGGGTCGGGACCAGCTCGAAGCCGGTGATCTCCCAGCCGTCGACCGTCACCCGGTCGAGGGTGACGCTCTCGACAGGCTCGGTGTCGACAAGTAGGTCCACATCCACATCGAAGGCGTCCTCGTCACCAAGGTTGTAGACCTTGATGGTGACGTTGAACTCCACTCCGACCAGCAGAGAGGTCTTCGAAAGGATTATGTCACCTGAATTCACAGCCAGGTCCGGGCCGAACTCAACGGTGGACCTGGTCTCGCCGCCGGTATCAGCGGCCGCGGGTATGGCCAGCAATGCGATCGCAAGCAGCGCGATCGCCATCGCGTACGCGCCGCGCGTGAAGCACTTCGGATTCGGTCTTATGACCACTCTCATGTCCCTCCTTTAAGCGAATTCCCGTATCCATGGATGAAGGGGGCGGGAAAGGACCTCGTTCCATATTGCCATAAATGTCTATGGTTCATGGGCTTGGTCCATGGACTGACTGGAAAAATCAGTATATAATCCTTGGGCCCTGATTCTAATTTTTGACTTCGCGGGAATGAGAAAAACAAGGGTACTGGATGGGGGCCCTGGATGGACCGGTCCGGACCCATTTTCGGGCGAGTAATTTCCATCCGCTGATAAGAAGGACCGAAAAGGAACCGGACGATGACCCAGGAACCCTTAGAGGAGGTTGCCCTTCTCCAGGAGCACCCGTCTTCGTCCCGATGGATACCTGACTGAGATGGTCGGCTCCCTCATCATTCCGTCCAGGTGGGTGAGGGCCGGGGCGTCGTCATCGTAGTTGGCACCGATGGCGAAGTGGCAGGTACGGAAGGCCTTCTCGTCCTCGAGCATGTTGCCCATGATCTTGGCAGCGGGGTTGAGCCCGATGCCCAGCTCGCCCAGGTTGTACGCGTTGGTGGCGTATATCTCCCCCTGGGACGGGGGGAGCCTGCCGTCGGAGGCCATCTCCCTGGCCCTCTTCTCGGACCGATCCAGGGTGCCCCGCAGCTTCCTGGCCTCGCTCCCACCGCTCACCTTGGTGACGAAACCACCCTCGAGAAGGCAGGTTATCGGCCGCTGGATCATTATCTCCCCACGGTCGGATGATATGGACCCATCGAAGACCAGCGTCCCGTCCGATGCCTTGAGCTCGGGGGAGATGTAGACCTCGCCGGCGGGCACGTTCCCGCCAGAGCCCCGTCGGTGGAAGGCCCCGTCGTCCTTGCTGGCCTTCCTTCCACGCACTCCCACCACCACATCCGTGCCCGACGGGGAGGTCACATGGACCTCCTCGGCCCGAGACAGGGCGAAGCCCAGTCGCGCCGCCCGCTCCCGGAGCAACCCGTAGTCGATGGGGACGGTGCGGGAGAACATGTCGACCGTGACGCCCGGCGACCAGAAGGAACGGGACCGGGCCTCGTAGAGGAGGTAGTCGAAGACATGATCGTACTTCTTGTACGACCGTCGCCCCCTGCGCTTGACCCTGATGGGCTTTGCCATTGCGTCCCGGTCCTTGCCCAGCTTCTCGGACGAGATGGAGATGAAGACGTCGGGCTCGCTGCTCAGGGCCTGGATCACCGCCCTGTCAGCGTAGTCCAGCTGTCCCTTCACTGGCTGGTAGATGAGCAGGGGTACCCCGCCGATACCTTCGACCTGCCGGTAAAGGGCCCTCGATATGGCATCCACGTCGGGCTCGGGATTTGTCACGATAATGACACGTTCTCCCTTCCGGAGCCTCAGGATGTCCCGCACCGCCACGAGGGCTGCCTGCTCGAGCATCACGTCGGTGGTCTTCGCCTTCGCCATCTTCGTCACCGACCCGGAAATCCCACTGCATCCCAATAAGCCTTGGCACCCACCTTTCCAGGACGTCACCGTACCAAATCCCATACCAATACTGTTATATAGCGCAGATTGATTTGACGAAGGTAGTCACATAATAGGTGATGGCCACATGAGAAGAATCATAATTCTTTCGATCGTCCTCCTGTTCCTGGTTGGAGCCTTCGCACCGTCGATAAACGCTGCGGCGAGCGACACTGGGGATGAGATTGAGACAGCTGAAGCAGGACCCACCTACACGGACTCCCGGGGTGTGGACATCGAGACCGAGCAGATCGGTGGATACACCTGGACCAAGGACATCCGTATCACCCGCAACTCGGCCGACGATACCATGCCCCAAGTGGTGGTGGATGCAGCCCACAATTCGCACGTCGTCTGGCAGAGGTCAGGATATTGGACCAAGACCTTCGACAGGTCCGGTCAGGCCCTGTCCAAGGAGGTGTTCATCACTTCCCATGTGGTGCGCGGCTATGGTAGCCCCGACCGGTATCCCCTGGGACCCCAGGTCGGTATCGACAGCGCTGGCAGCATCCATGTGGTGTGGGACGACGGCTGGCAGAACGTTTACTACCAGAAGTTCGACGCCGACGCCAACGCCCTGACCAGCGAGATCCACATCGGTAACGTTGACAACACCGCGTCCCACGTGCCCGCGGTCGCCGTGGACCCGGTCAACGACTACGTCCACATCGTCCATGAGGACTACGAGTACCAGTGCGAGGACATCGTGTACGACAAGCTGGACAACGACGGCAAGACCCTCGTGAACGAGGTGGCGGTATCAGCCGACGTCTCGTCCCACTGCGAGCACTGCACCCTCACCACCGACATCTATGGTTACGTCCACGTCGGTTTCGGTTCATCCACCGGTGGATGGCATCGCAAGGTGGACCAGAACGGCGTCGCCCGTGGTCAGTCTGTGAACATCTTCAGCTCCCCCTCCTACAAACTGGCGGACCCCGCGGTCACCCCCAACGGTGACGTCCACCTGGTCTGGGAGGATGGCGGTCAGATCTACTACACTCGCCTGGACAACAACGGCACCGTTATGAACAGAGATGTGGTCATCTCCAAGGGCGGTGTCTCCCCTGGTCCGCCCCGTGTGGCCGCCGCCCACGAGGAGAACGCGGTCTACGTCGTGTGGCACGACAGCCGCGACGGCAACTCCGAGATCTACTACGCCAAGCCCGAGAAGGGCAAGTTCGGGGAGACCCCCGAGAACTTCCGCCTGAGCCGCAACCCGGCCAGCTCCCAGTATCCCCGCGTCGCCGTCGACCCCGACGACAACGTCCACGTGGTATGGGGCGACACCCGGGACGGCAACTCCGAGATCTACTACAAGTTCATGTTCAACTTCAAGCTGGAGCTGGCTCCGGTCGACATCGCCGAGCTTCAGAACATGTACTTCTTCCATCCCAACGAGACCAAGAAGCTGCACCTTTTCCTGGAGAACCAGGGCGGTCTCGCTGACGACTATCGCGTCACCCTTACCTACGACGAGTGGGCAGAGTCCGACGGATGGAAGTTCTACATCGACGAGACCGAGTTCAACAGGGTCCAGGGCAACGCCCGTGTGTTCTTCAAC
>JAUVRF010000312.1 GCA_030597775.1 Methanobacteriota archaeon
CCGCCCCAGTACCAGCAGCCACCGCCACCGGGGCAGTACCCGCCGCAGCAGTACCCGCCGCAGCAGCCACCCTCGGGTCAACCACCCCCCGGCCAGCCACCAGTTCACCCTCCCCCTCCCTGAGCATGGCCAGTATCAGGTGACGGGACGGTCTGGGTAAACGATTTATACCATGATGCCATAGACCGGAACCGCGAGGGCCGATAGATCAGCCTGGAAGATCGCCTCCTTGGCATGGAGGAGGCCGCGAGTTCAAATCTCGCTCGGTCCACCATTCCCGTTCTTGCCGTTACAGTTCGGACGACCGAATGGCAAATCCCCAAGTACTTCCAGGTCGCTCCAGTTGATGTGGACAAGGACGAGGAACGCGTTGCACAGGACCAACGGAAGGTGAAGGCGGCCTACCTGTCGGTGGGTTCCAACACCGGTCTTCTTCTGAGCAAGCTGGTGGTCGGCATATCGATATCATCGGTGGCCGTGATGTCCGAGGCGGTGCACTCGGGGATAGACCTGCTGGCCGCGCTGCTCGCCACCTTTGCCGTCAGGGCTGCCGCCCGTCCTCCCGACCGGGACCATGCCTACGGTCACGGCAAGTTCGAGAACGTGAGCGGCACCATCGAGGCCGCCCTCATCCTGGTCGCCGCCGCCATCATCGTGTACGGGTCCGTGCGCCGGCTGGCGAGCATGGAGGAGATATCGATGCCCCTCCTGGGCGTTGCGGTCATGGCCGTCTCCGCCGTCGTGAACTGGGCCGTGTCCTCGTACCTCTTCCGGGTCGCCCGGGAGACGGACTCTGTGGCCCTAGAGGCCGATGCCCTCCACCTTCGCACCGACGTGTGGACCTCCCTGGGTGTCATGGCCGGCATGGCCGTCATCTACTTCACCGATTGGTACTGGGTCGACCCGGTGGTGGCCATCGCGGTGGCGGTGATGATCGCCTGGGCGGCCTACCGGCTGACCCGGCGGACACTGAGCGACCTCGTTGACGCACCCCTTCCTGAGGAAGAGCAGGAGGTCATCCGCGGCAGCCTCCGAGAGCACGTGGGCATGCACATCGGCTGGGACAGCATCCGCACCCGACGGGCGGGGTCCGACAGGCACATCGACCTGCACCTGCACTTCCCGCCATCCATGCCCGTGGCGGAGGCCCACGACATCGCCCACCACATAGAGGAGGACAGCGAGGCCGCGCTGCCGAGGAGCATCGTGCTCATCCACCTGGAGCCCTGCGTGGGTGACTGTCCAGACTGTCCGGACGAGGAATGCGAGGACCGGAATGGATAGCCAGTTCGTTCGGAAGGGTGACTATATAACCTATCAGGCCAATCGGCCGATTCCTCGGGGGAGGCATCTTGACTGGAGAGGATAAGCAGCCTTGGAAATGGGGAGTGCTCACCGTAGTGCTCCTGGCCGTGTTCATACTTGTCGTTGACACCACGATGATGAACGTTGCCATCAACGAGCTGGCAACCGACCTCGACACCACCGTCAACACGATCCAGGGGATAATCGCCGTCTACGCCCTGGTGATGGCCGCCTTCATGCTCTTCGGCTCGAAGCTGGGAGATATATTGGGTCGGAAGAAGGCCTTCCTCATCGGCGTGGGCATCTACGGCGTCGGCACCTTCATCGCAGCCATCAGCTGGAACGCCACGGTCCTTCTCATCGGATGGGCCCTCCTGGAGGGATTCGCTGCGGCCATGATGCTCCCCTCCACGACCACCTTCTTGACAAACTCGTACAGTGGAAAGGACAAGGCGATGGCCTTCGCGGTCTGGGGAGGTATCGCAGCCGCGGGGGCAGCATTCGGCCCGATCATCGGGGGTTACCTCACAACCTATCACACGTGGCGGTATGGCTTCCTGATGGAGCTCGGCATCGTGGTCGTAGTACTTGGCCTGGCCTTCCTTCTGACCGAGACCAAGGCTTCAATGAAGTGGAAACAATTAGACAAGTTGGGCGTCGTCCTCACCATCGTCAGCCTAGGTATGATAGTAGTCTCCATCCTAATGGCACAGACCTATGGCCTAATAGAGCCAAAACAGCCATTCATGGTGGGTGACACCCAGGTCGCCCCCTTCGGACTGTCCCCCGTCCTGTTCATACTATTCGGCGGCATAATACTGTTCTACCTCTTCATCAAGTGGGAGTGGAGAAGGGTAAAGAGGGACGAGATCCCGCTTCTCGACCCGTCTGTGTTCAAGAACCTGGCCTTCAATATCGGCATCACCGAGGCGGTGATACAGAACCTTGTCCTCGCGGGTCTGCTGTTCATCTTCCCCGTCTACCTGGGTAGCCGGTTCGACATGGAGGCGATAGACATCGGCATATTCTTGATGCCCATGAGCCTGACGGTCCTCTTCGTATCGCTGGGCGCCACAACCCTGAGCAAGTGGATCAAGCCAGTAATCCTCCTCGCATTGGGCTTCGCGATATCCATGCTCGGCACATGGTTGATGAGGGACGATTTCACCGCTACGACAGAGTACAAGGACCTCATCCCAGGTACGGTGATCATCGGGATCGGTGTGGGCCTCATCCTCTCGCAGCTGACCCACCTCACCATGGCCACCGTGAGACCTGACCAGGACGCCGACGGGTCGGGCATGTACAACACCACCCGGCAGCTGGGGACCTCGCTGGGTACCGCCTTCGTCGGCGCCATCCTGTTCGTCGCGGCCTTCTACGCCATCGTCGATGGTATCGCCGAGACCGATGTCGGCGATGAGTTCACCAAGGATGAGATCGCCGAGGCGGTCTATGACTTCATGAACAAGATGCAGAACGGCGAGATCGACCCGGAGGATATCAACCTCACCGATGAGGAGCAGATGATCCTGAAGGGCATCGCGGCGAACGCTACAGACAAAGGCATGGCCTCTGCCATGGACGTGCTCTCGATAACATTGGGCTTCGGTCTGGTGGTCCTCCTCGCCGGGATGGCTGTCCTAAGTAGACGTAAGAGGCGCGAGGACGCCGAAGAAACCGAGGATATTCTTGACATTGAGGTGGAGGAGGATGGCGTTATTGATAGGTTCGCCCACTACGTGGAAGAGGAAGAGATAGGGTCGAGGATACGGAAGAAATGAGGACGACCGAGATGGGCACACGGAGGGATCAATATCATCGAGAACGATGAGCCTTCCGAGGGTGATAACGGACATGATGCCAAGAAATGGTACTGGGGCCCCCTTCTCATCGTGGTCCTCACCCAGTTCATCATAGTCATAGACTCGACCATGATGAACGTGTCCATCACAGCACTGGTCAAGGACCTCAACACCGACATAGGGACCATTCAGGCCATCATCGCCAGCTACACACTGATCATGGCCTCGCTCCTCCTCCTGGGCGCC
>JAUVRF010000413.1 GCA_030597775.1 Methanobacteriota archaeon
ACGTCGGTCGGCATCTTGATCTGGCGTTCTCCGAAACTGACAACCTTTCATAGATGTAAGTCCCATGAGAATCCGAGTGGTACGATGGACTTCCGGTTGGGGGCAGTTATCCTTCTGATCCTGATGCTGTTGGTTCCCTCCATGACCTCGGGAGACCTCGAGATCATCGTGGATACCGACATTCCCGAGTACATCCTGGACGACCATCTGAACCTCACGGGCACGGTGAACACCACCGTCTCGTCCTTCCTCGACGACACCACGGCCGACTTCACGATGGGGGAGACCCCCGACCTGATAGTGACCGACGGCAGTGTGCTGCTCACGCCCGAGTTCAGGCCCAGGATACTGAACAAGGGCAACGCCATCCTCTCCCCCGGCACGGGTACCGACTGGGACACCATCCTGATGGACTATTACGTGGTCAAGCACAACGGCACGTACTGGATGTACTACACGGGCACCAGGAGCACCTCCCTGATGAGTGCCAGACACATTGGATTGGCGACCTCCACGGATGGGGTCAACTTCACCAGGTACTCGGGCAACCCGGTCGTCAAGTCCCGGATCAACACGTACGACCACACCAACATCATGCAGCCAGTCCTCATGGTGGAGAACAACAGGTTCCACATGTGGTATGCAGGTAACCACGGGAACCGGTGGTCGTCGGAGCAGCAGAACATCGACATCTGCTATGCCACCTCCTCTGACGGTTACAACTGGACCAAGTACTCCAGCAACCCCGTCATCAAGAACGGCTCGCCCGACAGCGCCTGGAACGGCATCGCCCTTCGACCGGGGGACATCATCAAGGAGGGCAACAGGTACATCCTCTTCTACAAGGCCGTGGGGGACACCAGCGGCCAGGGTGCGAAGCCCAAGCTGGGCAGCCACTCCTCCACCGACCTCACCACCTGGACTGCGAACCCGAACAACCCCCTGTTCACGGGGAGCAGCACATCATGGGACCAGAACAAGATGAACTACATGAGCGTCCAGAGGATGGGTTCGACCTACAGGATGTGGACCTTCGCCGAGATCTCCAGCGCCTGTATAGGCTGGCTGACCTCCCCCGACCTGGAGAACTGGACCGCCTCCGACGAGGCCTTCATCACACCCACGACGGGCACCATATACTCCCAGAAGGTCATTTTCCCCCGGTGGGTGGAGGAGAGCGGGAACGACCTCCTCTACTTCAGGGGGACCAGCGGGGGCGTGAACAGGTTCGGCGTCTTCGAGCTCCTCCCCAAGGCCTGGGACGGCACCTACACATCACGGGTCCTCAACACCACGACCGCCGTCGACCTCACGGCCATCGACTGGAACTGGACCAACGTCGGAGGCGGGAGGATCGACCTCTCCCTGCGTTGGACCAACAACACCTCCAGATGGGGTTCCTGGACGGACTTCGACAACTCCACCGAGCCCCGGGGGGTGAGGGCCAAGTACTTCCAGTACCGGGCGGCGCTGAACGTCAGCACCGATCCTGGCTCGACCAGCCTGGACCGGTTCGAGCTCGTCCACAGCATCCCTGTCGAGACGGTGGAGGTCAACGTCGACGGGGCGGGCTGGAATGCCGTGGACGCGGGCCTCGCCGACTGGTGGGCCAACGTGAGCCTGCACGACGGTGACTACGACATCCTGGTGCGCGCCACCGACCTGACGGGGAGCCAGGTCACGACCACCGTACCCGTCAAGGTGGACCTGTACCCGCCCACGGGTTCCATCCTCCTCGAGCAGGGCAGATGGGCGACCAGATCCACCGCGGTGCTCATCGATGTCACTGCCCAGGACACCCACGGACCCATCGACATGCAGCTCTCCCGCAACCCGGACTTCGACGGGGCCACCTGGGGGCCCTTACGGTCCGGCGAGCGCTGGCAATTGCTGGGCGACCCCGAGGGGAACGTCACCATCTACGTCCGCTTCCGGGACGACGCGGGACGGGTCTCGGAGACGTACAACGACACCATCGTCATCGACACCACGCCGCCCACGGGGATCCTCAGGATCAACGACGGGGACAAGTACACCAACTCCACGTACGTGGACCTCTCCCTCACCTGGGCGGACCTCACCGGTGTGGTGTCCATGATGGTCTCCAACGACCGTTACTTCGCGGACGCCCTCTGGGAGGACCCGAGGGACGCCCTCGGTTGGAACCTGGAGAACACCGAGGGCGAACGGGCGGTATACGTGCGCCTCCAGGACTTCGTGGGCTGGGAGACCACCATCACGGACACCATCATCCTGGACGGCACGCCGCCCTCGGCGAGCCTGTCCACCAACGGTGATGACACCTACACGAGCTCACGTGACGTGGACCTGAGCATCGCCCTGTACGATGTGAACCCGATCAGGATCAAGCTGGCGAACACCGGCAGTCCCTGGCCTGACAACTTCATCACCGTCGACTCGCCGACGGTCATCCCCTGGACACTCTCACGGGGGCCGGATGGGGAGAGGTCGGTCCGCATGCTGGTCGAGGATGCGGCCGGTAACGTGTACGTGACCTCCGACGATATCGTGCTGGACGGCGTCGCTCCCCTGGGCCGGCTGGAGCTCAACAAGGGCGCGGTCTTCACCAACGGCCTCATGGTCGAATGCGTACTGGTCGCGACGGATGCCACATCCGGCCTCGACA
>JAUVRF010000298.1 GCA_030597775.1 Methanobacteriota archaeon
GCAGGGCCGACCGATCGGCGAGAGAAGGGGTGCCCGTGAACCTATTCCCCTCGATTTGCCGCAACCCTTTTCCCGAATGGCCGCGTTTACGAGCCTCCCAATCCAAGTTGGTTACCCATGATGGACCCACGATACGAGAAGCTCGCTGACGTGCTCATCGGATACTCGACCGAGCTCAAGAAGGGAGAGAAGATCCTCATCGAGGCCTTCGACATCCCCGAGGAGATGGTCGTGGCCCTCGTCCGCCGCGTCGTCGAGGCCGGCGGCATCCCCGTGGTGGATACCAAGCACAACGTCATCCTGCGCACCATGTACAGCAGCGCCACCGAGGAGCAGATGAAGCTCATCGGCGATGTGGAGAAGTACCGCATGGAACAGATGGACGCGTACACCGGCCTGCGCGGCTCGTACAACATCGCCGAGCTGTCGGACGGGCCCTCGGACAAGATGAAGCTCTACCAGTCCCACTGGCTCAAGCCCGTGCACCTGGAGATCCGCGTGCCCAAGACCAAGTGGGTCGTGCTCCGATGGCCCACCCCGTCCATGGCCCAGCAGGCGGGCATGTCCACCGAGCAGTTCGAGAAGTTCTACTTCGACGTGTGCACCCTGGACTACTCCAAGATGGACAAGGCCTTCAAGCCCCTGCAGGAACTGATGGACCGCACGGACAAGGTGCGCATCCTGGGTCCTGGGGACACCGACATCGAGTTCTCCATCAAGGACATCCCATCGGTCCCCTGCGCCGTCAAGCTGAACATCCCCGACGGAGAGATCTTCACCGCGCCCGTACGGGACAGCATCAACGGTGTCATCCACTACAACACCCCCACCCTGTACCAGGGCGTGACCCACGAGAACGTCCGCCTGGAGTTCCGGGACGGCAAGGTGATCGACGCCACCGGTTCGGACACCGAGCGGCTCAACGAGATCCTGGACTCCGACGAGGGCGCCCGTTACGTGGGCGAGTTCGCCATGGGCGTGAACCCCTTCATCGAAAACGCCATGAAGGACATCCTGTTCGACGAGAAGATCAAGGGATCGCTCCACTTCACCCCCGGCAACGCCTACGACGAGGCCGACAACGGCAACAAGAGCCAGGTCCACTGGGACATGGTCCTCATCCAGACCCCCGAGTACGGGGGTGGCGAGATCTGGTTCGACGAAGTGCTGATCCGCAAGGATGGCATGTTCGTCCTGGACGAGCTTAAGGTGCTGAACCCGGAGAACCTTGCGTAGCCAGGTCAGAAGAAGCGGCGCCACCACTTGCCCGTGAGACGGGCCTCCTCCTGCTCCTCGTAGGCCGCCTCCTCGTTCCACATGGCCTCCTCATCCGTCATGCGGTAGGGCCTGCGCATCCGCTCGGCCACGACGAGGCCAAGCACCAGGATGAGCAGGAGCAGCAGGGCCCAGGGGAACTCGTCCTGATCCTGGACCCTCACCTGGGCCACAGTGTAGTTGAAACGCACCTCCTGTGTGTCGGAGGCGCCCTGGGGGTCCGTTACCGTGACGTTGAAGTAGATGACCCTGGGGTCGAGCGTCCGGAACGTGACCTTGAGGAAGCCGTCCTTGTCGACATCCACGATGTCCGAATCGGAGGAGAACACCAATTTTCCCTTGTCCTCGGGATCTGGGTCGGTGGCTTCGATCACGTCGTTGTGCTCCACATCCACCTCCATCTCCCGGTCGGATATGAACCCGAGGATCGGCGCGTCGTTTATTGGCAGGACCTTGATAATGAACTCGTTGCTGTCATTGTGATAGAAGGGATGACGGTCGAAGGCCCTCACCTTGACCCTGACCTCGCCGTTCCAGTCCTTCTCCGGCAGCTTGACCGAGAGCCAGGAATCGATGAGATAGACGTCGACTTTCGTCGGGTCCGATTCCTCCACGATTGTGAAGCGAAGGTTGTCCGTGTCCCAGTCGTCGATGAAGTACTCGGCCAGGTTGACAAGGTAGTCACGGGCCTCGTCCTCGTAGACCTGCTGGTCGGGAACGGGGCTGAGGAGCAGCGGAGGGTAGTCCAGCTTGTAGACGACCTTGGGGTCCTCGAGGGAGATCCGGCCGGCCTGGCCGGTGGACACCTTGAAGACGATGCGCACGTCCTTGTCGACATGGGTGTTGTCACGGAGGCCGGCCACGGTGGTCTCGGCCTCCTCGGCGAAGTCCACGGTCACCTCGTAGTCGTACCTGATGGTCAGGTTGCTCAGCCTCACCTTGGCG
Organism: Methanobacteriota archaeon; assembly: GCA_030597775.1. Classification (GTDB taxonomy): domain Archaea; phylum Thermoplasmatota; class DTKX01; order DTKX01. Next base: position 2,221 of record JAUVRF010000298.1, read on the forward strand.
GCCGCCTCGTTCGCCAGCGTTATGGGCATCTCTGTGTACCTGTTGCCGTAACCGTCGACCGTGAAGGGTGATGAGTTGAGGCACCTTGTAAGGTTCTCGGGATCGAAGTAGACCCGGGACTTGGTGTTGCTGAGCCTCTCCCATCCCCAGACCACGGGCTCGCCCTCGCCGAACTCCAGCTTGACCTTGACGGGGGAGATCTCCAGGTGTCGCATCACGATCTCCCATGAGAGGGTGTCGTGGGCGGTGGGGAGGGGTGTCTCCCATGCGGCGTAGACATTCCCGTCGTAGATGAAGATGAAAGGGTGGGAGGCGTTGTCGTAGCCGTTCCCCAGGGGTGTGAGCTCCAGGATGGGCGACCAGGTGGCGCCGTCGAATGAGCGTATGATGATGTCGCCGTAGGTGGCGATCAGGGTGGTCTTGCCCTCGGGCCTGGTGGTGGTGTTGGTGCCGATGGTCCATATGGCGTAGAGCGTCTCGTTGAAGGACACCAGGGCAGGGAACATCTGGTCGACGGGGTCTCCGGACGATGCGAAGGAGAGCTGCTCCAGGGCAGTCCAGTAGCTGGCGGTGTACCTGCGGTAGACGATGTGGTAGCCGTCACCGTTGGACAGGATGGTCCGTCCCCGCATCCATATGGCGTAGAGCTCCTCCTCGCCGGTGACGGGGTTGTCCCACACGTAGAACCTGGGCAGGGCGTCCTGGACACCTCCGTAGGCGATGCTCTTGTCCGAGGCCGGCGACAGGTTCTTGAGACCGGTCCAGGAGGTGCCGTCGTACGCCCGGTAGACCACGTCCACGTTGCCATAGCCTGCGATGTTGGGGTCCCAGGTGTCCCAGATGACGTACAGTCGGTCCCGGAACACGGTGATGTCCACCGACCAGTCGGTGGCGTCGTTGTTGGAATCGGTGACCTCCTGGGGCTGGGACCAGGTGGTGCCGTCGAAGGAGGCGAGGACTATATCCAGGTCTTCTCCATAGGCAGGGCGGGTCGTGTAGCTGGGATCGGTGCTCTTCCAGGCGACGTACAGGCGGTCCTTGAACACGGTGCACCGTTCGTAGGTGTTGAGCCCGTCCTCCTTGGGTCCCGAGAACCGAACCGGGTCCGTCCAGTCGGTCCCGTCGTAGACACAGTACACCAGTTCCGAGTGGCCAGGGTCGGTGGCCCTTCCGTCGCCCTTGGACC
>JAUVRF010000129.1 GCA_030597775.1 Methanobacteriota archaeon
CTGGTGGCTCGGTCGACGTGCGAGGCATGGCCAGGTCCTACACCACCCAGCTCAGGACCACGAGTAAGAATATGGTCTCAAGCATGAAGTCGCTGAGCCAGTCGGTGACCACCGTCACCAACCCCCTTCCCGAACCCACCTATACCAGTAGCAGCGGTGGCTGGAGCGGTGGTGGCGGTGGCGGAGGCGGTGGCTGCGCCTGCGCCTGCGCCTGTGCATGTGCCTGCGCCGGGGGTGGACGCTGATGTCGTTCTGGGACAGGTACACCGCCAAGGGCCTGGCCCCGGGCACCTACAGGTACGACGGGAAGGGCGCCCTGGCAGGCCATCGGTTCCACCTCCGCGTCGACAGCCAGATGAAGGGGGTGCTCCTGGTGGACGCCTCCAGGTTGCTGTTCCTCAACGGCACCGCCATCGACCTGGTCCGTTGCATCCTCGAGGACATGGGCGAGCAGAAGGCGGCAGGTTACATGAGGGGCAGGTACAAGGGCCTCAAGCAGGACAAGGCCATAGCGGACCTCGATCGCATCCGGGATCAGGTGGTGGAGTTCGCGAAGGGGGACGTGTCCGCGATCCTGCACGAGACCCCCGACACTCCCACCTTCGGCGCGGACGACCTGCCGTCCCCGTACAGGATGGACCTTGCCCTTACCTACCGATGCCAGAACGAGTGCGGACACTGCTACAACGAGGACCGCCAGGTCGAGGAGCTTCCCAGGGAGAAGTGGGTCGAGGTCATCGACCACCTCTTGGAGATCGGCATTCCCCACATAGTCTTCACGGGAGGAGAGCCCACACTGGTGCCTTTCCTCAGGGAACTCATCGTCAGGTCGGAGGACAACGGCCAGATAACCGGCTTGATCACCAACGGCCGGAAGTTGCGGGAGACGGGATACCTTCGCGACCTGGTGGATGTGGGCCTGGACCATGTGCAGATCACCGTGCTGTCCCACCGCGAGTCGGTCCACGACCAGCTGGTGGGGCAGGAGGGCGCGTGGAAGGAGACGATGGAGGGCCTTAAGGTGGCGCTGGCGGAGGACCTCTACGTCAGCACCAACACCACCATCATGGCCGAGAACCTCGCCGACATCGAGGAGACGCTGCGGTTCCTGATGGGCCTCGGCGCCAAGAACATCGCCTTCAACGGCATCATCAGGTCGGGAAAGGGCAAGGAGGCCCATGCCGTATCCTACGACGAGCTGAAGGTCCTGCTGTCCCGGATGGTGGCCATCGCCAGGGAGGATGGGGTCAACCTGGTTTGGTACACCCCCACGCCTTACTGCGAGCTGAGCCCCCTCGAGTTCGGCCTGGGCATCAAGCAGTGCACCGCCTGCTCCATAAACATGGCCATCGAGCCCGACGGCTCCGTGCTTCCCTGCCAGAGCTATTACGAGTCCCTGGGCAACATCCTCACCGAGAGGTGGCCGCGGATATGGGACGCCGACCTTTGCAGGAAGATCCGGAATCGCCAGTACATGGCGGACCGTTGCTCCGAGTGCTTGATCTCCGACGTGTGCGGTGGAGGATGTCCGCTCTCCCTCGAGCACGGGGACTACGTCTGTCTGGATCGCAGCAGCAACGTGTGAGGATGCCTCACTTCCGCTTCCGCCCCAGTGCGTAGAAGACGGGATTGTACGAGAACAGGGTCCCCATCTCCAGCGCCTTCTCCCATGCCTCCCTGATACGGGCAAGGCGGATGGGATTCTTCCGGCCTGCCGCTCTCTCCACGTAGTCCCACTCGTCGGGGAACTCGGTCCTGAGCTGCTCCGAGTCCCATACGCCGGCGTGGACGCCGATCTCGGCCGGTATCCCCGCCCACCTGTAGACCTCGCGGAGCTTGCGGCCCATGTGGGGGTCCGCACCGTAGGACCGGAAACCCTTGACGACGATGTCCCTGACATCCGCCAGCTCCGGTGGGTGGTCGATCCGGGCTCCGAAGTCGGGCTCTGCCAGGCTCAGCACGTGGTCCTTGGATACCCGGGCCATCTCGTCAAGCGCCTGCACGGGCTTGTCCAACCACATCAGCAGGAAGGTGCTGTACACGATGTCGAAGGACCCGTCATCGTAGGGAAGGTCGTAGACGGAGGCCTCGACCACATCGAGCCCCCGGGCGTTGCAGGCGGTCACCATGTCGCTGTCCACGTCGACTCCCTTCACGGCCAGCATCCCCTTGAGCTCGTCCATGACGAAGCCGGGGCCGCACCCCACGTCCAGGGCGCTCAGCCTACCCTCGGATACATCCTCCCCGATCACCTTGGTCTCGAGGAGCCATAGCCACGATTCACGCAGCCACAGGGCCTGTCGCCGGAGCTGCCTGTCCATCATCTGGTGGGATGGGTCGTCCACGGGAGGGGAACGGTCCCGGGTCGTTATATCCTTTTAGACCGGACCTTCAGTGTCCCTTCCTCGGGTCGGTGTTGGTGATGATCGCGCTCACCGAGTCCTGGTTGAAACCCTTGAAGCCGTCGTTGCGCTCGACGGGCTCCAGGTGGCTGCCCGTGGCGCCAACGCTCCCGAAGGCCTCGAAGTCCTCCTGTCCGATGAACTTCCCCTCCAGCAGCTCCACCGCCCTCTCCTGTTCCACGGCCCACCTCTCGGCCACGGTGAAGGACTGGCGGAGGAAGTCGAGGTCGGAGAAGGGGGGCATGCAGGATATCTCCCTGGTGTCCAGGTCCTGGATGGCACGCTCGAAGTTGACGCGGATGGCCAGGTGGTGCAGGCCCGCCTGCAACATGCTCTCGCCGTGGAGCCCCACCCAGAGGCCGATGGAGCCCATCTCGTCCAGGGGCTCGAAGCCCTCGGTGGCGAGGTCGAACTCCTGCTCGTCGTCGGCCATGTCCACGTCGCAGAAGACGACGAAGGGCCTAACTGGGTTCTCCATCACCTGGGCACCCCATCCCGCCTGGTCGCCGGCCGAGTAGGTCTCGCGCCTTTTGAGGCCAAGGAGTTCAAGGATGCTCACGACCTTGGGGAACTGCTCACGGGAGCACCTGTAGGCCTGGTGGTCGTGGTTGGCCCAACCCAGCCCCAGTTGGTCCTGCCGCTCCTTGACGATGTTGGCGGCCTTGTTGTGGCTCGTGTAGTACTCCCACTCGGCCCTGAACCAGGCGTCGGTCACCCTGTCGGTCTGGAGGTCGTCCAGCTGGGCCGCCACCAGGTCGTGGGTCGCCGATATCCCTTCCCCGTCGGTGTGGAACACCCGGTTGCGGGTTCGGAGGGCGTCCAGGGTGGTCTTGTACGCGTCGATGTCGTAGGCGTCCTGCATGGCGAAGCCCGAGTATCCTCGACACTCGACCGCGGTGGGCAGTTTGTTGTGCTCCCTTGTCACGTCGAGCCATCGGTACTTAGCGAAGGGGTCGCCGATGATCTCGGCCGTGCGCATGTGGCGGTCCTTGAAGTCGTCCAGTTCCTGGACCTTGATGGCGAGCTCGGTGAGGTTCCCCGGGCGGAGGAGAACGGGGAAGAGCACGCTTCCCATGTGGCGGACGCACCGGGCGCCATACTGGGTCTCGGCCTCGCTGTCCTCTGCGAAGCCCAGGTACTGGAGCTCGGCCTCGTCCACTGAGTCCTGGGGGATGACCAAGTGGTCGATCCAGTCCAGGAACCTGGCCGCCGTGCCCCACTCGATGGTGCTGGCCATCTCGGCGGCCCTGTTGTGCTCGCGCATGAAGTCGTCGACGAGGCCGCTGAGGAACGCCTTGGCCTCGGCGAAGAGGGACCAGTTGTGATCGTAGGCTCCCCAGTCGTACTCCTCATCGCTTCCCATGGACAAGCGAAGGCGTACAGATGATATTAACTTGACCCGGACCGGGCCGCCGCATGGCGACCCGGTCGATGGGTCGTTGTACCGCACGACCGGTGTGTTCACGGAACAGATACCTAGGCACCTTCCGTCGGGACCATGTGCACGTCCAGCTGCGGGAAGGGTATCTCCACGCCGGCCTTGGGCAGCGCCTCGAGGATACCGCGGCGGACATCCATCGACACGGCCCAGTAGTCCTCGGTCTTGGCCCAGGGTCGCAGTTGCAGGTTCACCGACGAGTCTGCCAGCTCGGTCATGAACACGGAGGGCTCCGGGTCATCCAGCACCAGTTCGTGGTCCTTCATGAGCTTCATGGCAGTCTCCAACGATGCGGAGACGGAGGCACCGTATGCGATGCCCACGTTCACGTCGACCCGGCGGATGGGAAGCCGGGTGTAGTTAACCACGGCCTCTCCCCACACCGAGCGGTTTGGGATGATGACGACCTTGTTGTCCGGCGTCCGGAGCTCGGTGGCCATGATGCCAACGGCCCAGACCTTGCCGGTCTTGCCAGCGACCTCGACCACATCGTCCTTGTCAAAGGGTCGCAGCATGGCGATCCACACACCGGAGAAGAAGTTGTTCATCGAGTCGGACATGCCGAAGGCCAGTACCAAGCCGATGATGGCCGACAAGGCAAGCACGAAGGCGCCTATGTCGTATCCGATCATCGCCATGAACACCAGCAGGACGACGATCATGAACAGGATCCTCAGCACCCGTGCGAACAGGCCCACTACCAGGGGCGGGACCCCGGACTTGGCCATCCTCCTCCTCGTGGTCATGATGGCCACACGCATCAGCACGACGTATGTGATGAAGGTAACGATTATCGCAATTACCAGTGTCCCGACCGTTATCCCCAGACCGGGTAATTCTACGTTCCAGAAATCGTCCACGAAATCGAATGCCATTTAGATCTCCCCTTTCTCACGTGTGGACCATCGTAGGATCGAGCGAGCCTCCCCCGCAATCAGATTCCGCTGCCGAAGGGCCTTCCACCCTGCGGACCGCGGCAAGAACGTTGGCCGTGCACTGATGGTCCTGCCCCCCTCAGTCATGAGGACTATAAATAGTTTGACCGGAAGGGGAATGGGGGAGGGAAGGGCGTCCTCGCCCTCCCCTCCGGTGGGATGCTGGGAAGAATAATCCAAGGCCGCATCACAGGCAGATCCAGAACCACTCCTCGTACTCGGGAGAGTTGATGATCCTGTAGTCCGAGGGGATGTGGATGTGGTTGCCGTACCGGAGCTTCTCGGAACCCGCCTCGTAGACGAAGCCGCAGGTACCGTAGGCCTGGTCCTCGTTGATGCCGTCTACGAAGTAGTTCGTGACCACAGCCTGGCCAATCCTGTCGTACCAGGTCAACTTGTAGGTGATCTCTCCCTGGTCCGCTAGGGACAGGATCACATCGATGGCGGTTATCACACCGTCCTGGAAGGTGTCGTTGCGCAGGTTGTGGGCGGTAACCTCCACGTCCTTGAAGGTAAGGGTGCGGGTCCGGAGCCGGATGATGACCTTGGGTATGATTACCTTGCCATCGTTCGCCTCGATCCGCTTGACCTCCTCTCGGAACACCTGGTGGATGCGGTCGATGCGTGACGAGTCCTCCCTTTGCACCTGGATGGTCATCTGGTTCTTGTAGGGGTAGTGGTCCATGCGGAAGTTGTTGGCCTCCTGCCACCCGCTGTGATAGTATGCCCAGTACCACCAGTTCTTGTATCCATTGATGGTGTCGATCACGTGTGTGTTCAGGGCCTCGTCAAAGTGGTACTCCATTTCGATGTCCCCTCTATCGTCCAGGTGGACCAGGACATCGAACAGGGAGAAATGGTTCTCCCGGAAGATGTCAGGACGGACCGTCACCACCTCGTTCGGGTCGAACTCGAAGGTTCCCGTTCCTGATATCCCGATGGTCCCCTTTGATGGCCAGAAGGGTTCTGGAGGATCCGTGGAGTTGTCCCCTGGGTCCGTGGAGTTGTCCCCGGGGTTCGTCGAGTTATCTCCAGGGTTGGTCGAGTTGTCGCCCGGGTTGGTTGAATTGTCTCCCGGATTTGTCGAGTTGTCTCCTGGGTTCGTCGAATTGTCTCCCGGGTTGGTCGGGTTGTCCCCGGGGTTCGTGGGGTTGTCGCCCGGGTTCGTTGGGTTGTCTCC
>JAUVRF010000408.1 GCA_030597775.1 Methanobacteriota archaeon
CCCTGAAGGCCAATGCGGACGCGGCCGTCGAGGGTCAGCTCTCCGTCTCGAACATGATCGTGGTGAACAGGACCAACCTGGACGTCATGATGCGCGGCCACAGGGACCACTGGTGGGACGACGTGATGGCCGGCATGCCCTGGAAGTGCGAACCCACTCCCATGGACGCCGAGGACCCGCTCTTCATCCTCTACACCAGCGGGACCACGGGAAAGCCGAAGGGCATCCTCCACACCACGGCCGGTTACCTGCTATACACCATGCTCACTTCCAAGTACGTCTTCGACCTGCGTGACGAGGACACGTACTGGTGCACTGCCGACATCGGATGGGTGACGGGCCACAGCTACATCGTGTACGGCCCCCTGGCCGCCGGAGCCACCTCCGTGATGTTCGAGGGCGTGCCCAACTATCCCAGGCCTGACCGGTTCTGGGACATCGTGGAGAAGTACCACGTGAACATATTCTACACCGCCGCCACCGCCATACGCTCCATGATGCGTGATGGTGACGAATGGCCCCGGCGGCGCGACCTTTCCAGCCTCCGTCTCCTCGGTTCGGTGGGCGAACCCATCAATCCGGGAGCATGGACCTGGTACCACGAGGTGATAGGCGGCGGCAAGTGCCCCATCGTGGACACATGGTGGCAGACCGAGACGGGTGGCATCCTCATCACCCCCCTTCCCGGCGCGATCACCCTCAAGCCCGGTTGTGCCAGCAAGCCATTCTTCGGCATCGACCCGGTCATCCTCCGTGACGACGGGACCGAGGCCGATGTGAACGAGGGCGGTTTCCTGGCCATACGCCAGCCGTGGCCCGCGATGGCCCGCACCATATACGGGGATCCCGAACGCTTCAGGGAGGTGTACTTCTCCCGGTTCGAGGGCATGTACTTCACCGGGGACGGTGCGCGGATCGACGAGGACGGCGACTACTGGCTCATGGGCCGTGTGGACGATGTGATCAACGTGTCGGGTCATCGGCTGGGCACGATGGAGGTGGAGTCGGCACTTGTGTCCCATCCATCGGTGACCGAGGCGGCGGTGGTCCCGATGCCCCACGCGATCAAGGGGCAGGGCCTTTACGCATACGTCACCACCAAGCAGGACGTAAAAGGCGATGACAAGCTGGTCAAGGAGCTGCGCAACCACGTGGCCAAGGAGATCGGACCGATCGCGAAGCCCGATGTGATCCAGTTCGCGGACGCGCTTCCCAAGACCCGGAGCGGGAAGATCATGCGCCGCATCCTCAAGGTCCTCGCGGCTGGAGGGGACGACGTGGGGAACACCATGACCCTCGCGGACCCCTCCGTCGTCGATACCTTAATGAAGGAACGAGACAGATTGAGTGAATCCAAATGAGTGAAGGGAGGTAGAACAATATGATGCTGATTGAGAGGCTTTACACCGATGACAAGGACGCCGTATGGCATGGCGTGATCGACAGGCTGAAGGACCGGGGGACCCGCACCGTTCAGCCCCTGTACGTGTCCGACCTCAAGGGACAGAAGTACCTGAGCGTGGTCTTCCACACCGACGTCATCGACGATTGCGCGATGTTCCTCGTGGACAACGTGGCCATTTGCAGGAACGTCAAGGACACCCAGACCATAATGCTCCTCAAACCGGTCTTCCTCCCGATGCCGGGTGACAGACCCAAGGACCTGGAGAGGTACTCACTGTATATCAAGGTCAATCCAAAGCACTACCCCTCGGTGTACAACGAGATCCTACACCACGAGTTCGAGGTCAACTGCTTCCCCAACTACGTTGCCTACGCCTTCGGTGACTACGATATCCTGGCCACCTTCCTGGCCCGGGACTTGGATGCCATCAAGGGGTACGTGAAGGCCCATCTCAAGCCCCTGTCGGGCGTCGATGGGGTCATCATCAACAAGATCCGGCGGACGGAACTGCTGACCTCGAAGGCGACCTGGAGGGAGAACCAGCGGAGCCTGCTCTACATACCGCCGTGGATGTCCAAGAAGATGGACGACCACTACCTGTACGACATCGACCCGCCGTCGGAGGAGTACATGGGGCTCACGGGTGCGATGACCGACGAGCTGTAGGCCGCCAACCCCCCATTGGAGGAACATAGTCTCCTCTTCTATACCGGAGGTTCCGCTTGGCCCCTCACTTGCGCCCTATGACGAACATGGTGGAGGCCGGAAAGATCCCGGTCTCCAGTACCCTGACCATCAGGGCCCTGCCCTCCTCCTCAAGGATGTCGGTGTGCTTCCGGTCCGGGAAGGCCTCCAGTCTCTTGAGGTCGTCCTTTATGTCCTTGACCCCGGACCTCACGATCTCGGGGTCCAGCGGGTCCTCGCACTTGAACCGGTCCTCGCAGGTGAGGCACTTGATATTGTGGGTGGTCTCGAAGACCCTCACATCCCGCAGGTCGAACACCTCGACCGCTGACCTTATCTCCTTACGCAAGTAGGTCTCCCTGTGGTAGGTCCCGAGGAGGGTGTCGACCTTGGCGGACCAGTGGTGGACCAGGATGTCGGTCATCTGGGCGGGTGTCTGCTCGCCGTCGGCAAACATCTCCCCGAGGATGAAGGTACCCCCGGGTCGCTGTGCCCTGATCATCTCCGCCTTCTCGGCCCGGGCACGCTCCGGGTGGTGTGGGGAGTTGGACGTGCAGACGGTGTCGACGGCGTCATCGTC
>JAUVRF010000393.1 GCA_030597775.1 Methanobacteriota archaeon
CGACGGGCTCTGGTGCCTCGGTGTACCGGGTCACGTTGACCACCTGGGTGGCGCTGTTTCCGGCCACGTCGAAGGCAATGACCTTGATCTGGTTCTTGCCCTTCTGCAGGTGCACCGCCTCGGTGAACTCACCATTGAGGCCGAGCACGACGGGGATCCCGTCGATCCTCACTTCGGACCCGTCCGTCAGGATACCGCTCACCTCGACGATCTCGTTGGGCGTGCGATCGGTGGTGGGCCTGAGCGTCATGACCGGGGGTTCCAGGTCGTGTTCCACCTGGAGCACTATCTCCTCGACGTTGCCCACGTCGTCCCTGGCCAGGATGTGTATGGTGTTGAGGCCCAGCACCAGGGGGTAATCGTCGTAGCGGAAGGTGTTCTCCAGCCGCACCAGGTAGATGATGTCGAAGTTGGCGTGCTGGGGTTCGCCCCAGATCTCCAGGTCCACGTCGGCCTCGACGCGGCCCCGGATGCGCACCGTTGTGTCCCGGGTCTCCAGGTACAGGTCCGGCTCCTCCAGCTCCAGCTGGGGAGGCGTGGTGTCCAGGGTGATGAGGTATCTGCGGGACACGAAGTTCCGGGCGTTGTCCCAGGCCTCGATGGATATGAGATTGACGCCCTCGTCCAGCCTGAAGTCCTTCGAGAAGGCCTGGTCCACAACATCCACCAGCAGCCCGTTTATTATGACCACCTCGATCGTCGGGTCATCGATGGTGCCCCGGATGGCCAGGTAGCGCTCGTTGGTCAGGATGTCGCCCTGGGGGCTCTCGACGCGCAACAGGGGCGGGATGCTGTCCAGGTGGACGTTGCGTACCACCCTCTTGACGTTGTTCGCCTTGTCCACGGCCTCAACGATGACCTTGTTCAGGCCCTCGGTCAGGTAGATGGTGCTGGCGAACCGACCATCGAAGGTGGGTATCGGCTCCCCGTTCACGCGGATGATGGCCCCAAGCTCGGTTATGCCCTTGACCTCCACCTGGGATATGTTGGTCCAGATGTCCTCCTCCGGGCTGGTGAGGATGAGCTTGGGCACCGTGCTGTCGCGCACGATCGTCTTGATGATCTCCAAGGTGTTCCCCACGTGGTCCGTCGCCACGATCAGGAACTCGTTGGAGCCGCTGTGGATGTCCTGGGTCGTCTCCCAGGTACCGTCGGGCAGCACGACCACGTCCTGGCGGTTGATGATGAGGCTCACCTGACCGAATACCCGACCGCGTATGGTGTAGTTCTCCTCGTTGGTGAACCAGGTGGCCTTCACCGGGTCAAGCACCTGGAGGTCGGGCGGTGTCAGGTCTATCTCGACGTTCTTGATCCACTCCTCCTTGTCGTTGCCAGCCTCGTCCCAGGCCCTGAAGTAGATGGTGTGGACGCCCTCGGTGAGCTCCAGGGTGGCGACCCAGGTCTGCTCCGGGCCTCCCGCAACGATCCACTCCACGAGGTCCAGGGAGACCTCGGTCCGGTTGATGCCAGCGCCCACGTCGGTGCACATCCCCCTGACCTCGAGGGTGGTCGTCTTCTGGGCATGGCCCGGTACGGGTGTGAAGACGTAGATCGTGGGTGGCACGTTGTCCGTGATGATTATGCGCACGTCCAGGTTGGTTATGAACACGAACTCCTTGCCCTTCCTGGAGGACTCGAGCCCCGCGTTGTACGCTTTGATGTACAGGGGTGTGTTGGACACCTCGGTCTGGGAACCCCGGGAGACGTATATCGTCTTGGATGTCAGGATTAGGGTGCCGATGGTGCCGTTCTCGTCGGCGATGCCACCGTCGACGAAGGCCTCGGACTTGTTGAACACCTGGACGAAGGCACCCGGTATGGGGATGAGGTTCTGCCACGTCACCTCGAGGTCCACGAAGTACATGATGCGCACCGTCGAGCTCCCGCTGTACGAGTAGCTCTCGATGCGCATGTTGGGGAGGGTACAGTTGACACAGTCCACCACGGTGTTCTGCAGGTAGAAGGTGGCCTGGTCGGTGTTACGGATGGTGGAGTTGGCGATGTAGATGTGGGCCCCATTGTAGTTGGTCACGTAGATCCCGTAGTTGGCTCCGACCAGCTCCGAATCGAGTATCCTGATCCGGGGTGGGTTCCGGCCGTAGCTGACGTAGAGGTTCATGCCCAGGCTCGGTCGGCCGTCCAGGAAGGATCTCTCGATCCTGTGGGTCCCATCGCCCACGTAGATATTGTAGGCGTTGGTCACAACATTGTTGGTGTTCGTGTAGTTGATGAGACGGAGGGAGGTCTCCTGGACCCAGATGTTGGCAAGCACCAGGTTTCCACTGGCCGTGGTGTTGGCCACGGTCATCTGGCCACCACCGGCCGTGATGTAGATGCCACCCGAAGGGCTGTAGATGCTGTTCTCACGAATGTAACGGTTGCCCGAGATCTCGCATCGGTCCACCAGGTCGGGGTAACCTCCTTCCATCCCGTATATCCCGAACAGGTCATTCGTCTGGAAGAGGGAATCCAAGATCCTGGGGTGGCTCGTCGAGCCCAGGCACACCAGGCCGCCCTCGGGGACGCTGTCATAGAAGAACTGCTCGAAGAAGATCTGCTGGACACCTTCGACGAGCCTGTCCGCTGGCTGGTCGCCGTTGTTCAGGAACTCGGACGAGGTGATGTTGGGCGATGACTCGTATGCGAGTATGCCCCTGCCGAAGGTGATCACGCCGTTGTAGTAGTACGAGGTGGTGTAGAACTGGTTGGCGGTGGACCGTTGACCGTTGTTGGAGAAGACGCAGTCGGTGATGTTC
>JAUVRF010000246.1 GCA_030597775.1 Methanobacteriota archaeon
CCTCTTCAACATCACGTACGGCCTTTCCATAGGCATACAACTTGCGGTTCATTCGTAATATAATTTTTAGAACATGTCTCGAAGGTTGCCATGCGAAAACGTGAAGTCGAAGGAGCGCATCTCCGAGATGGTCAAACGAACTGGTATGGAACACAGGAGTTTGTGCGTCACGAACTCTCAAAACGTGGCCTGCAGTGAATTGTTGCGCATATGGTCGATAACGAGGATCATCGTACGTCATAGAGTCCAGAAGGGTGAGGACGCACGACAGATGCAGACCGATTGCGCTTCAGGAGCTGCCATGGCCCGGGAGCTCTCTCGCTCCATCGTGGAGGCGATGGCCAAGCGGCTGGAGGAGCCACCCCCATGAGCATGGGAGGATGCAGGTGGACCCGCCGGGATTCGAACCCGGGTCAAAGGCTCCGAAGGCCCTCAGGATGTCCAAACTACCCCACGGGTCCAGGCGTGGGGATGGACAAGGGGGTATTAAGGGTTTACTGGCTCGTTCGACCATCGTCGATCACGGAGATCCCAGGACCCCAAGATCACCAGGGACCGATGATGTCAACGTCCTCCTCGGCAAGGTCAGAGAGGAGGTTGTGCAGCTCCTTGACCCTCTTGGTGTACATCGGGGAGCCCTTCCCCTCGATGTGTTTGAGGGCATGCTTGAGGGTCCGTCGTCCGTTTGCGTCGGACAGCGTGTCCGAGTGGCAGACGATCTTCTCCTCCAGGGTGTGGGGGACGCCGTCCCAGGCGGGAAGGCCCAGGGCCCCGGCCTCCGGTGGAGACAGGCCACCGCCCACGTGGCGCCTGATGATCTCGATTATCCGGGGGTCCAGGCCCATCTCCTCGGCCATGATCACCCCCTCCACCGCGTGCTGGATGCCGTGGGTGTGAGCCCTTCCAAGGTCGTGCAGGAGGGCTCCCGCGGTGACCAGTCTCTCGTCCACGGCCCTCGAATGCTTGGAGTTGATGGCCTTGGCGATCGCAAGGGCGATGCCCTCCACCGTCACCGCGTGTTGGATGACGGCCTTGGGGACCCCCTCCATGCGGAGGACCATCAAGCACTCCTTCCGGGTGGGCAGGCTCAAGGCGATCCCTCATCCTCGGTCACGGCGTCCGTCTCGAAATGGACCCGCTTTCCCCGCTCCTGGGGCAATATCGTGACCTTGCCCTTGAGGTCGCGGCCCAGGGGCTCACCCTGCGTGAGGCGGTCGAGGAAGATGGCCAGGGCGGCCACCTCGCTGTGGGGCTGGTTGCCGACGGCAGCGTTGATGTGGGCAAGCTCGTAGAACTCCCGGGGCACCTTGGTCGCTCCCACGACGACGAGGACACCGGGTCCCGACCTGAGGTCATGCCAGATGTCGTCGTCCCAGAGGGCGATGTTCTCACCGTACATCGTGAGGTGGACGACCTTGAGGTCCGTCTCCTTGACGACACGCCTGGGGTTCTCACCGGTGACGACCCTGGTGTCCCCTCCGAACTGCTGGACCACCTTGTCGACCCGTTCCTCCAGCTCTCGGTCGGCAGAGTCGATGTGGACCGTGGTGGCGCCCAGGGCCCTGGCCGTCAGGCACACATGGGTCGTCATCCTCTTGTCCCGGTCGGGCCGATGGCCCAGCCTGAGCACCTCGATCCTCAGCAGGTGGTCCCCCTCTGGGTCACTCGGAGATCTCCACGCGGTGTCCCCGGTAGTCCAGCTTGGTGCTCCGCTTGACCAGGGAGCGCAGCATTATCTGGGATAGCCCCAGTTCCTCGGATATGTCCCCCGCGAAGCGTCCTCCATCTTGCACCTGCTCTACTATCTTCCCCTCTAGCGCTGCGAACTCGTCGTTGGGCATGACCACCGCCGCCAGGACCTCCGCGATTTCCTGGACCTTGACAGTGGTGTTGATGTGGAATGACAGGTAATAGGTATGGTAGGCCTTCTCCGAGATCGAGTCCACGGACTCCCACCGGGTCTCCACCAGTTTCATCTTCTCGAAGAAGTTGAGGGCCTGACGCCCCTCCTTCCCGTAGAGGTCCTCTATGGAGTTGGCGGTGCACCAACGGTTGGAGACCTCCATGAAGACCTTTCTTTTAACCTCCGTGTCCATGGCCCGCATGACGGGCACTAGTTCGGTAGGCTCGTTGATAACCTTGATTCGTTTCATAAGGGAACGGGGCCCCGGATTAATCCGCTGGGTATATGTACCTTGCCGTGGAACCCGTAAGGTCGCCCCATCACGAACGTGAGGCCTTGGTGGTCTTGACCGACTTCCCGTTCGTCCCCTTCTTCCTGCGGGAACGGGACAGCCCCACGACCAGGGCGACCACGATAGCCAGGACCACGACGATGATCACCACGGTCCAGAGGTCAAAGGAGACCGAGGAGGTGCTCGAATCGGTCCCCTCGGTGTTGATCGTGAAGTCCATCTGTTTCTTTGCGACGGAGTTGGTGGACGAGACGATGACGGTGCCTATCGCGGAGCCGGTGGGCGTTCCGTCCACCACATCGATGGAGATGGTGACGTCCCGGGTCTCGCCCGGAGCCAGGTCCACCCTCGGAGTGCTGGTCCTCAGGTAACCGGTGATGTCACCAGAGAAGCTGATCCTGAAGGAATCGGGTCCGTTCCCGTCGTTGGTGATGGTGATCGTGGCGATGTCCTCGCGGCTCTGGCCGGTCTTGATGTCGATCGAGTCCACGTCAATCGCGACACCGATGACGAAGCGTTGTCTGATATAGACCTCGATGTCCTTGGCGTCGGAGGCCGAGGTGTAGTAGTTGGAGGTGGCCGTGACGGTGATGAGCGCGTCATCGGTCGAGAGCGCCGTTGGGGGGACCTCGACCGTGATGGTGATGGTCTGTTTCTCCGTGGCGCCCAAGGAGATCAGCGACTTCTCGAGGGTGGCCCAAGCGTTGTTCTGCCCCGACAGGGTAACGCGGATCTGGTCGTTGCCGTTGCCATCGTTGGAGATGGTCGCCCGGAAGACGAAGGTCTCACCCGGGTCGAGGTCGCGGATGGGAGATGATATATCCACGTTCACCGAGTAGGTCTGGCTGACCTGGATGGTGATCTGGTCGGTATCGGATTGACCGTGATCATCGGTGGCGGTCAGGGTGACCATGTAATCGCCCTCTCGGCGATAGGTCCAGGTCGGGTTCTCGTTGTTGGAGTCGATCTTGCCGTCCCCGTCAAGGTCCCAAGCGTACTCAAGGCGTGCGCCCTCCGGGTCGTCGGAGTCTGACTGGAACTTCACCAGCTCACCCGTCTGGACGAATATGGTGGTCACGACTATCCGCGCCTCGGGGGGCTGGTTCTTCAAGACGGTGACGATCAGGGAGTCCTGGTCGGTCTGACCCGGTCCCGGATTACCTGGCCGGGGATCATCGGTGACCCTGAAGATGGCGGTATAGGTCCCGGCCTCAGGGTAGCTGTGGGTTGTGTCCCCGTTGACCGACGAGTCATAGTCCCAGACGCCATCGTTGTTGAAGTCCCACTGGTACCTTGCGATGCCGAAGTCGTCCGTGCCCTTGCCCTGGAAGTATGCGATTTCGCCCTGCATCACCGTCATGTCCTCGCCGGCGTGGGCGACGGGTGGCCTGTCAGGGGGTGGGTTCACTGTGATGATGCGGGTGTCCGAACCTCTCTCGCCCCGCTCGTCCTCCGCCGTGAATGTGGCCGTGTAGGTTCCGGGCGTCCGGTAGGTGTGGTTGGTCTGGCCAGAACTGCTGTGCTCCCACACATCCCCGTCCCCGAACTCCCACATGTAGAGGGTTATGTTGTCCCCGTCGGGGTCGTTGGCGGTACCGCGGAAGGTGAGGGGGACACCCACCTCGACCTGGGCGTCGTTGCCCGCGTTGACCTCGGGTGGGTCGTTGGACTCCTCGACGACGCTGATCTCTTCAGTAGCGTAGTCCACGCCGC
>JAUVRF010000330.1 GCA_030597775.1 Methanobacteriota archaeon
AGAACATGACCGTGGCGATAGACTGCCCGACACCGGAGCCGTTCGAGGAGTTCCGGGGCAAGGACGCCAAGGGTCCCCATACCTGGGAGACGTACATCAACGGCATCCGGGATGCTGTCGAGGTCATGGGTCCAGGCATCAATGCCGTCGGCGTCCATCTCATCATAGGACTGGGGGAGACGGAGGAGGAGGCGATCCGCTTCATCCAGGAGTGCTACGACATGGGTGCCAGGGTCCACCTGTTCAGCTTCTTCCCCGAGGCGGGCTCGCCCCTGGAGGACCAACCCCAGCCACCGATGGACACGTACCGCAGGATCCAGGTAGCCCGCCACCTGATCGACCGGGACGAGGCCAGGGCAGACGCGATGACCTTCCAGGAGGGAGCGGTGGTGGACTTCGGTGTTCCCCGGCAGGTAACGGAGGCGATGGTCGAGGAGGGACACGCATTCATGACCTCCGGTTGTCCCGGATGCAATCGCCCGTACGCCAACGAGACCCCTTCCCAGGCCGCGGAGGGCCTTCTCCGTAACTATCCCTTCGTTCCGAACGAGGAGGACGTGGGCCTGATCAGGACCCAGTTCTGATCCTCTCGAAGTGAGGGCGATGACGGGAAAATGGCGACTGCTTGACACCGGCGTCGCGGATGCCGCCACCAACATGTGCATCGACAAGGCCTTGCTCGAGGCACGGGCAGCGGACAGGTCCCCGAACACCCTCCGCTTCCTCCAGTTCAGTCCACCCGCAGTCCTCATCGGGTACCATCAGAGCGTGGAGCTGGAGGTCAGGGTGGCATACTGTATCTCGGAGAACGTGGAGGTCAATCGACGTCTGACCGGAGGCGGCGCCATCTTCTTCGACGAGACCCAGCTGGGTTGGGAGATAGTGGCGACCAAGGAGGGGCTTCCAGGGGACGCCCTGGCCCTCAACGAGCTCATGTGCCGTGGGCTGATAGGGGCCCTCGAAAGGCTCGGCGTGGAGGCCACCTTCCGACCGGTGAACGATGTCGAGGTGCGGGGCAGGAAGATATCAGGGACCGGAGGGACGGAGTCCGGTGGCGCGTTCCTCTTCCAGGGGACCCTCCTTGTGGACTTCGACGTTGACACCATGGTCCGCGCCCTGCGCATCCCCACCGAGAAGCTCCGCGACAAGGAGATAGACTCGATCAGGGACAGGGTCACCTGTTTGAAATGGCTCCTGGGGGAGGTCCCGTCGCTTCCGACCATCAAGGAGGCGATCGCCGATGGTTTCGGACAGGTCCTCGGCGCCGATTTCGAGGAGGGCGACCTCACGCCGTGGGAGGCGGAGTTCGTGAGCGCAAATCTAGACACCTTCCGCTCCGAGGAATGGATCCACCGGATCCGTCGACCCCTTGGGTCCCACCGCATGCTGTACTCTGTACACAAGGCGCCCGGCGGCCTGATACGGACAAGCCTGCTCCTGGACGACGCCCGGTCGATCATCAAGTACGCCCTGATTACCGGCGACTTCTTCGCGTTCCCGGACACGACCGTCCTGGACCGGGAGTCGGTCCTCAAGAACTGTCCCGTCATAAGGATGGAGGACAGGATCAGGACCTTCTTCGAGGAGCATCGGCCCGACACACCCGGCGTCACCGCCGCCGACTTCATCAAGGCCGTGGGCGCGGCGGTCCGCAAGAGGGACCTGGAGGCGATCGGTCTGTCCCCCGAGGAGGCCTCATCGATCCACGAGGTCAACAACGCCCTGGAGCACATGGGGGAGGCCAGCGTGGTCCTCCTCCCGTACTGCGCCAAGTGGGGGGGGTGCGACCTCCGGTACGACGAGGACTGCATAGAGTGCGGCGGCTGCACCGTGGGCGTGGCCTACGAACTGGCGCGCAGGAACAACATGGAACCGATCACCATCGTCAACTTCGAGCACCTGCTGGCCGTCCTCGAGGACATGAAGAGGTCGGGGGTAAGCTCCTACATGGGATGCTGCTGCGAGCCCTTCTTCGCAAAGCACTGGATGGAAATGGAGGACGCCGGCATCAGCGGTCTGCTCATAGATGTGGAGCACACGTCATGCTACGAGCTGGACCAGGAGGCCGAGGCGAAGCGGGGCGAGTTCCGAGGGCAGACGAGCCTCAACGTTGACATCATGGAGAAGCTGTTCGCGGGCGGCGGCCGGATCGAGGCGGGAACAGACCCGACCAAGGACGAGTCCATAAAGCGCGGGAAGGACGGTCGTCGGGTCCTCTTCGAGGAAGAGGTGGAGATGGAGGGGGATGCATGAACGAGGCGACCGATTGGGACGTGCTGGTGGTCGGCGCCGGACCCGCAGGCTCCAGCGCCGCCCAGGCCGCCGCCGAAGGTGGCGCCCGGGTCCTGGTCGTGGAGAGGAGGCCAGTGGTGGGCGTGCCCGTGCAATGCGCCGAGTTCCTCCCCCGCAGGGTCGCGTTGGACCTGAGGCTCCCAAAGGCCGCCATCGCCCAGGACGTGGTCGGGACGATAACCCACCTGCCCGGCGGGGAGGATACGTCCCGTAGGAATCCCGGTTGCATCCTCAACAGGGAAGTGGCGGATGCCCTGTTGGCCGAGCGGGCGGTCGAAGCGGGTGCCAAACTGATGACCAGCACCCAGGCCACCGCCATCGGTAGAACATCCGGGGGTTCCATAAGGGTCGAACTGGAGGCGATGGGAGACCAGGAGGTCCCTTCCCACACCACCGCGAGCATCCTCGTGGGGGCCGACGGTCCCCAGTCGATCGTGGGTCAACGGGTCGGCAGTACCAACACCAGGAAGTTGGTGGCCCACCAGGTGACGGTCGACCTCCACGATCCCCTGGTGGAGACGGAGGTCTACCTGCACCCGATCTACAAGGGTGGCTACGGATGGCTCTTCCCCAAGGGCGACCTGGCCAACGTGGGTGTCGGAGTGGACAGGGCGCTGGGCGGGGACCCGAAGGCCGCCCTCCAGCACCTCGTAGGGACCCTGGGCGACCGCATCGGCGAGGTGAGGAGGACCACCGGTGGGCTCATCCCCGTGAACGGCCCCCGCCAGGGCGTCCACGGCAACATGCTGCTTGCGGGGGACGCGCCCGGTCACACCCACCCCATCACCGGCGGTGGCATCCACCAGGCAGTCGAGGCTGGCCGTCTCGCGGGCGAGGCCGCAGCCGCCAGGACGGCCGGGGAGATAGACGGTCTCGATGGCTACGAGGCGGCCTTCAGGTCCCTGTTCCAGGTCCACCT
>JAUVRF010000469.1 GCA_030597775.1 Methanobacteriota archaeon
CCGACCGCAGCGGCCATGGAACCCTCCGCGTCCAGCAGGTCCACGGCGCTGGACAGCTCCCCGTCGGGACCGACGGAGGTCAGCTTCAGCTCGACGATATCCGCACCCTCCAAGGCCTCGACGACCGCCTCGGTCCTGTCCGGTCCGAGCACGACCCAGAGGACAACTCCCAGCTCCCCTGCCAGGTCGATGAGGTCGGGGGTCGGGTCCTCAAGCCTCAGGGCGCAACCCCTCCTGTGGGTGGCCTGGATCAGTGCCAACCGAGCGTGGGGCGACAACTGCCCGCAGCTGTTGTCGGTGATGACAAGGGGAAGCTCGAGCCTGGGGGGTTCCTCTCCCCCGCCGATCGTGACCGAGAGGTCCACCTCGTCGGGCTGGATCTGGAACCTGTCAGCCTCGGGCAACCCTCCCAGCAGGGACAGGGCATCCCACGGCGACGGGGCCCTCACCTCCTGGGACCCGGCCATCTCGGGGAGGACCTCCTCCCAGGTGTAGGGACGGGTCACTTCCTACCCCCCTCGTCATTGATGTCCTTGGAGAAGTCGGCGAACCTGGAGGATGCGTCCGGATCGGTCTCTCCGACTCCACCCTTCCCCTTGGCCTTGTCGGGTACCTTCGGCACTTCCGGAACCTCGAGCACCACACCCGTCTTGACGGCCCGTCTCTTCGGCGCGGGCTCGGCCTGCGGCAGCGTGCCCTCGGCCTCGGGCACGAGGACGACGAGCAGGTCCGCGACCTTCTCGGGTGTGCTCACCCCCAGGTCCTTGAGCACCAGGGCCAGTTCCTCCACCTCCTGGTGGTCCATCTCCAGTTCTCCCAGGTCCTTGACGTCCTTCGATGTCCCTCGGGGGACGATGACGCGAGCTGGCTTGGGAGGCAGGCGACGGGGGATGTGGTTCGGCCGCAGGAGCACGATGGTACCGTTCCTCATGCCCTCGCCGGGGTTCGGTCCCACGGGCGCGTCCAGGACCAGTACGCCGCCGGTCATCATCGCACCCGCGCTCTCGCCGACACGGCCCTTCACCCGGGCCTGTCCCCCGATCATGTGACAGCACAGGCCCTTGCCGACGGTGCCCTCGATCACGAGGCGACCGGCGACCATGGTCGAGCCTGCGAAGTCGCCCGCGGAGCCCGAGAGGGTCACCTCGGGCCCGTCGAGGAACGCGGCCAGGAACGCACCGGCCTTGCCCGATATCGTCACCCTTCCCTCGCCGCTCATGCCGGCCAGGACGGCTTCGTGACCGTCGAGGCCCCCGATCTTGACGGGCTTCTTGGTGCTCAGGTGCTTCCGCACGGCACTGTTTATCTCCTCGGACGAGTAGGCTCGCTCCTGCGCCATCGCGCCGGACCTCCTTTTCCCCTGGATGCACGGTGGAATTCATCTACATTTGGGTTCGGGCCATCAATATTACGAGAGCCCCATAGAAGAGTTGGTCGGCAGGTCGAAAAACTACTGGCTATCACGTCAAAGGTTCATGTTCATTTGAGATAAAAAACACCGATAAAACGTTTTTTTTCCAATTTGATAAAGTTGCTGGCGATTATCATATACGGAAATTAAGAAGCAACGTATTTATACGGATTTTGTGGTCCGAATCGCATGGGCAGTGATGCCCGTGAGGACTTAACATGAGGAAAGCAAAAGTTGTATGGCACAAGGACGACGACGCTGTCTCGCCTGTGATCGGTACCATCCTGATGGTCGCCATCACGGTCGTGCTCGCGGCCGTCCTGTGGTTGATGGTGTCTGGCATGATCCAGGAGCCCGATGACGAGAAGCTGACCATTCAGCTTTCTAGTCCGACTGTATCGCAATACGAGCGACCTCTTGGGACGACCCCCATCCCCGATTATGTGTGGGATGCTGTGTTGAACATCAACAAGATGACCCCCAAGGACGAGAAGGTCAAGTGGTCCGAGGTTCGCATCGCTATAAAGGGTGCTGATGGCAGTATTCTGATGCAGGCGCAAGCACCTCTCGAGGATGGTTCCGCAGCCTACGCTCCTATCGGGACCGTTGAGTTCTGGTATGTGGACATCACCGCTGGTGATGTCAAGGTCAGCGCTGGCGACTCCATCAAGATCACCGGCAGGGACGACGCCTCGTACGAGGGTGCCACTAGCCAGATCCTGAAGGCCGGCAAGATCATCGGCGACACCACGCTGCCAACCGACTTCCCATAGTCGGGTAGCAACCTAACGAGCACGGGGGAGCTTATCCCCCATCCCTTTCTTTTTTTCTTCTTCAGAGACTGGATTCCGTATCCATCGCTTCATTATCATATTATGTAATCCAACGGCAACGTTTTTTATAAAC
>JAUVRF010000401.1 GCA_030597775.1 Methanobacteriota archaeon
ACGCCTCCTCGCCAATTCAGGCGCCACCCTCATCAACGGAGGCTACGGAGGCGTCATGGAGGCGGCCTCCTGGGGCGCCAGCGAGGCAGGGGGGACGGTGATCGGCATCCTCCAGGGCACCGACAGGAACGAGGGCAATCCCCACCTGACACTCGGCATCGCCACGGGTATGGGCAAGGGCCGGAACACCATCATCGCCATCACCTGCGACGCCATGATCGCGTTGGACGGCGGCTACGGCACGCTGTCCGAGATCGCCCAGGCCCTCAATCACGGCAGACCAGTCGTTGCCCTCGGAAGCTGGGACCTGCCAGGAGCTGGCGAGGTCGACCCGGGCCTGTTCCAGAGGGCCGAGACACCCGAAGAGGCGGTCGAGTTGGCCCTCTCCCTTGCCCCCTAGTACGACGTCTGGTTCGCGTCCTCTGATTTTCACAAGGGCCAGACAAGATGAATACCTTTATATCCCGAATGTCCGTATGAACGGACTGGGATAGGGATGATGCTGCCTTCACACCGTCTGATAAGGACCCAGACCCTCGCGGCCCTTCTGGTCGTCTCGATGCTCGTAGGGGTCGTACCCCTCCAGCTCTTCTTGGCACCCGCCATGGCCGACGGGACCGACGATGGGCCCTCCGATGAAACTCGTGGCCTGCTGCCCTCCGACGAGAGCTTTGCGAGCACGAGGTACCGCTCCCTCGACACCGACAACAACTCCAAGCGGGATGCCATCCGGGTCACATACACAGTCTCGACCACGGCTGCCCAGGAATCGGTGTCTGTGCTCATCAAGGTGATCGATGGGAACGGGAACACCGTCAAGACCCACTACGACAACTTCACCGCCTACCGCTTCGGGAGCCAGTCCAGGGAATGGACCTTCTACGCCTACTACACCGGGTACTACCAGGTGAACATGGTCCTCTACGACAGCCAGGGCAGGCAGGAGGACACCGACAACTCCGGGGTCTTCTACCTCGACACCGGGACGGTGAAGCGATGGATAACCATCGACACGACCCCCTTGGACCTGGACAAGGATTCGTACAAGGACGACGTCGAGGTCCACGTGACCAACTGGACGGACAAGGACGTCAAAGGGGCCCGGGTGTGGATCAACAGCACCTACGTCGGGCTCACCGATTCCACAGGGAAGATGATCGGCCGCAACTATCACAAGGGATGGATCAACGTGGACGTCTTCTGGAAGGACCTGCACAACGGCACCTCCTTCCAGTCGGAGGGCGATGGCAGCGTCTCTGGAGGATACACCGTCAGGGCGGATGTCTTCGACGACGACGGCGACGACCTGGAGGACGACGTGACCATCAGTGTCACCAACCAGCTGGGCCTTCCCGTACGCAACGTCGCCATCACCTTCAACAAGACCAGCCAGGGGACCACCGACATATCCGGCGATCTGGACGTGTTCAACGTCCGTCGGGGGTTCTGGATAGTCAACGCGACCCGGCTCAACAACTTCGGTTCCACCAACTTCTTCAGCGAGGGCCAGGGTGCGGGCACCGAGACGGACGAGTACTTCTTCGACATAGAGGTGGAGGTCGTCGACGTCGACAACGACGACCGGATGAACGACGTGAAGATGCGATTCGATGTGGATGTCGACCCGGCGATCAAGTCCACCGTCACGGTTTGGGCCAACCTTTCCTGGTGGGGAAACAGCACCAACGCCCACAACGTCTCCACCACCTTCACGACCAACGGCACTGAGACCGACTGGAACGACCTGTACGTCAAGAACATAACCTACGGCTTGTACCTGATCGCGTACGAATTGCTGGACTCCAACAACAACTCCGAGGACTTCGCCTTCGACATCGTGGAGATCGTCCGCCCATCCAACCATATCAACATCGAGACCGGGGTCTTCTACGAGAACGATGACAACGAGATGGACGACGCCCTGTTCAGGGCGCTGCGGGTGGACGAGGCCGAGCCCAACATCACCGTCAAGATGTACAACGAGACCGGGATCCTGAAGCGGACGGGCCTCACCAACGCCAACGGACGTATCTGGTTCCGGGACCTGGCCGACGGTGTGTTCAACTGGACCTCCGCCGATGCCGACGGGCGGTTCATCGAGAAGGGACGGGTCGTCATCGGCGCCCGGGTCCAGGTCGATACCGACCTTTCCGATTTCGACTTCGACGGCTTCTACGACGACTTCCGCGTGAGGGCGTACAACAACGTGGACAGGGCCGTGAACACCGTGACCGTGACAGTCTGGGCGCCCAACGGCACCGAGGTGACCTCCAACCTCACCGTTGGGGGACAGCTGACCGCCATCAATCTGACCAAGGGCACCTACGAGTTCAATGCCACTTACCTTGGCGAGGAACTGGCGAACGGGACCTTCTACTCCTACGGCAACGTGGACGAGCCCTTCACCATCTACGTCCTTCCAGAGGCACGGGACCTGGACGGGGACGGCCGCTACGACGATGTGAACATCTCCGTGGTGGACACCGACGACAGCCCGATGGAGTTCGCGAATGTCTACGTGGACGGTGCCTATCGGACGAAGACCGACCTCAAGGGATACACCGAGGTCAAGGACCTGACCTGGGGCATCCACACCATCGAGGCCCGCTACTCAGGCGAGGTGGCCGAGACCCGGTTCTTCTCCGAGGGGACGACGGCCCATACGGCCACCTGGACC
>JAUVRF010000523.1 GCA_030597775.1 Methanobacteriota archaeon
CACCTCTCGTGGACGAAGGTCGCCGAGCGTGGTGGAGGCTGTGGTGGAGGCTGTGGTGGAGGCTGTGGTGGAGGCTGTGGTGGAGGCTGTGGTGGAGGCTGTGGTGGAGGCTGTGGTGGAGGCTGTGGTGGAAGCTGTGGTGGAAGCTGTGGTGGAGGCGGTTGGGGAGGCTGTGATGCGTTTGGTGGCATCTGATTTGGCGGGCCCACGTCACTGTCCAGGTGGCATTCCTCCAGAACCCCCCGGCTGTCCACCGGCGACCTTCATGGGATCGACGTCTATCACATCGTCCTCAGTTGCGGGGAGGGAAGGGGGTGGTGGCTCCTTCCATGGGGTCTCACATTCATTAGACCTTTTCCCGAATTCCCTCCGGAGGGGCATGATGGTGAGGAGGCTCACCAGGGACAGGGCGGAGCCCAGGAACCAACCCCAGGTGAGGATGCCCAGGACAGAGCCTATCAGAACCAGGGGGTACCATCGATGGAGATAGGCGGCCAAGGCGCCGATGAAGGCGAAGGCCGAGCAGATGATTATCCCGATGACGAGGACGATCCCGCCGGTCTTCGCGTCGGCAGGTTGGGCGATGGGATCGCCCTCCACCTCGATCTGTCCGGTGCCGGGTTCCGCCAGGAAGTCGATCACGTACTGGCCTCGCTCTAGTTCGACGGTCTTGACGATGGTCTTGTAGCCCTGGGCCTCCATCGTCAGCACGACCTTGCCCGTCTTGAGCTCTTCCAGGAAGTACCAGCCGGTGACCCCCGTCGTTGAGCTGGCTCCCGTCTTATCGTGTGTGACGGTGGCATCTGCGACGAGGTGCCCGTCCGCCTGCCGGACCTGGCCCATCACGTCGGCCTCGTTCTTTCCCAGGAGGCCATCGAGCCCCTCCCCGGACATATCATACGCCAGGGTGATGGCCGTTGCGATGCCCAGGATCCCCACGATGATCAGGAGCACGGTGGCCAGGTGCAGTCGTCTGCAGGTCGGGACCTCGCTGCGGCCCATGAAGGCAGTGTCGATGCGCTCCTTGAGGTCCGGCGCAGGGTCCGACATCCCCTTATTCCTCCGGCGCCGGGGCTGGTGCCTCGAACTCGTCCCGGGAGAACATGACGAAGACCAGTGCGACGGCCGCGCACAGGGCTCCGACGATCCCGTAGCCCGCCAGCAGCGCACCGATGGCGCCGAGTATCACGAGGTTCGGCCTCCTTCGCTTGAAGGCCATGTACCCGCCCAGGAATGCCAGCAGGATGCCCAGTCCCTGGATCGGGACGCAGATCATCAGGTTGTCGTAGAACCTCTCGTAATCGTTCACGAGGAACTCCTCCTGATGCCTGACCTCCACGACGACATCGGCGGCGACGAAATTACCCGCCTGGTCCATGGCGTCGAAGGTGACACTGGCCTCATTCCCACTGTCATCGATCCAGATCAGGACCTCGTTCATGTAGAGTTGCCATGCGGACCAGGGTCCATCCCCACCGTCGATGAGTGGGCGGTGCCTGATGAATGGGGCCTCATTGCTCCGGGGGTCGAAGGTGGCCTCGTCGGTCACCGCGGCGCCGCCGGTGGCCTCGGGGTCAAGGGTCGGCGAGGTCGTGTCGTACTCCATCGAGACGGTGGCCACATTGCCGCTCACGTTGGTGGCGTTGCGGCACATGACCTCCACCTCCTTGATGCCCTCGTCCCCGGAGGGGACATAGGTGAACTCGGCGATGCCATCGGTCATGGGAGACCAATCGCCCCAGGACCCATCCACGTCCCTCCAGGTGAACTCCTCAGAGCCCGTGGAGGACACCAGCACGGTCCTCTCGGTCCCGTCGGTGTGGGGTCCACCTCGGATGTAGGGATACACCTCCGGGAACTGGGTCTCCTCCCAGCCCCCAGCGCCCAGGGGGTGGTTCAGGATCTCGACCTCGGTACTGGCGTACTCCTGGCCCTGGTCGTCATTGATGATGATCGTGAGCTGTGACTGGTCCGCGTTCTCCGGGAAGGTGTAGTTCATGATGTTGGTGTATGGGATCGGGATGCTCAGCAGC
>JAUVRF010000540.1 GCA_030597775.1 Methanobacteriota archaeon
AGTCGCCTACCTGGTTCTTGGCCGCCTGCAGCGTGTTCTTCATCAGCATGCAGATGGTCATCGGCCCGACGCCACCAGGCACGGGGGTGATCTGGCTCGCGGCCTCCTTGGCCTCTTCGGCGTTGACCTCGCCGAGCGGCGTGTGGCCCATCTCCGAGGTCTCGTCGTCCACCCGGTTGACACCGACATCGATCACCACGGCACCGGGCTTGACCCAGTCGTCGGGAACGAACTCGGGAACACCGGCCGCGACGATGAGTATGTCCCCCTGGCGGCACAGGTCGCCCATGTTCTTGGTCCGGGTGTGGGCGATGGTCACCGTTGCGTTCGCGCCTGGTTTCTTCTGGACCAGGATGGCCGCTACGGGCTTGCCAACGATGTTCGACCTGCCGACGATCACCACGTGGGCGCCCTCGATGGGGGTGCCCGACCGGACCAGCAGTTCCTGGACGCCGTGGGGAGTGCAGGGCAGCAGCAGGTTGTCCTCGCCGACCAGCATCTTGCCCACGTTGATGGGGTGGAAACCGTCCACGTCCTTTGCGGGGTCTATCCGCATGAGCACCTTGGTCTCGTTGATGTGCTTGGGCAAGGGAAGCTGCACCAGTATGCCGTGCACCGTCTCGTCCGCGTTCAGCTTGTCGATGAGGGCGAGAAGCTCGTCCTCTGGGGCATCCGCCTCGAGGCGGATGGTGTCCGACCCGATGCCCAGCTTGGCCGCCTTCTTCCCCTTCATACGGACATACACCTGTGAAGCGGGATCCTCGCCTACCAGTATCACGGTGAGGTGGGGCGGGATGCCGTGCTTGTCGATGAAAGCCTGGATCTCACCCCCCATCTCTCCGTAGATCTCCTTGCTGACCTCTTTGCCAGAGATAATTTCTGCCGTCACCTTTACCACTCCCTTCAGAAGCCCCCCGCGACGGGGGGCAGTGGCAACATCGTAGACAGCCTTAAGTCTTACGCACCCTGGTGGGTACTGGGCAATCTTTTTATCCGCAAGCGAGGGTTATCCACCGAGGCGTTCAAATGTGTGAGTCGAAGGTATTCCTCATGACCGGGGATGAGAAGGAGCACGTCATGTCCGAGGTCGTGCGCATGGAGGTCGTGGATGGCGGGATCAGGTTGTTCGATATCATCGGCAACGAGACCTTCGTCGAGGGGGCCATGGTGAGGTACGCCGACCTCATGACCCACGAGATCGTCCTGGAAAAGTGAGGGGGCGACGTCATGGCATGGCGCATATCCATCGCGGGCAAGGGTGGCGTGGGCAAGACCACCGTCACAGGCGTACTGGGTCGCCTGTGGGGCAGGCAGGGGAGGCCCACGATCCTGGTGGACTGCGACCCGTCCACGAACCTGGCCTCGGCCCTTGGCATCGATATTCAGGAAAGGGCCGGCCGTGTGCCCCTGGCCTGCGACCATGACCTGGTCGAGGACAGGGTCGGGGTCCGTCCCGGAGAGAGCTACGGGCAGATGTTCCGACTGAACCCCGAGGTGGACGACATCCTCGGGACCTACGGAATGGACGGGGCGGACGGTACCAGGCTGCTGACCCTTGGCACCATCTCCACGGGTGGGTCCGGCTGCTTCTGTCCCGAGAGCGCGCTGCTCAAGGCCCTGATGCGTCATCTGGTCTTCAAGCGCGACGAGATAATCCTGATGGACATGGCCGCCGGTGTCGAGCACCTGGGCAGGGGGACCGCCGAGAAGGTCGACCTCATGCTCATAGTGGTGGAACCCGGGGCCCGTTCCGTGGACACCGCCATCCAGGTCAAGGGAATGGGTGCCGACCTGGGCATAAAG
The DNA here is from genome assembly GCA_030597775.1 of Methanobacteriota archaeon. Lineage (GTDB taxonomy): Archaea > Thermoplasmatota > DTKX01 > DTKX01. Next base: position 1,804 of record JAUVRF010000540.1, read on the forward strand.
CGGTACGCCGCCATCTTCAACAAGATCCCCGATGGGATGGACCTCTCCGTGCTCGAGGGGAAGTTGGAGGATGAGGGGATCACGGTCATCGGTCACCTGCCCTTCGACAGCGCCTTGATCGAGGCGGACATGCTCGAC
>JAUVRF010000437.1 GCA_030597775.1 Methanobacteriota archaeon
AAGGTTTCCGACGAGCCTGGCCGGAATCTGCCCCCAGGAAAGGCAAGCGTCTGCATTCCTCCCGGGGGAGCATAGCTTTGGGCGCCCGAGGTATATCTATCTTTCGAGGGTACGGGCGGTCGAACCCCTCTAGGGCCCGATCGCATCAAATGGTACCCGGGCTTCCCGGACTCGGGAGATCTCCCAAATCACATTGACATGGTCGGGTCCGCCTGCGGGGCGGACCGAGGTCTCAACAAACGTTATAAGTCGACCACCACCTTCCAGTGGATATGCCAGGGCCAACGGACATCAGATCCGTACACGGTAGGTGGATACTCGATTCCCGTGGCAACCCCACGGTCTCGGTGGACGTGGTCCTGGAGATCGGTGCCCGGGGACGCTCCGCCGTGCCTTCCGGCGCCAGCACCGGGGCCCACGAGGCCCTGGAGCTCCGGGACGGAGACATGACCTGCTTCTTCGGCATGTCGGTCTCCGAGGCGCTGGACAACGTGAACGGGCCCATCGCCGATGCCCTCAAGATGGAGGACGCTCTGGACCAGAGGGCCATCGACCAGGTCATGATCGACCTGGACGGCACTCCCAACAAGGGCAAGCTGGGTGCCAACGCCATCGTGGGTACCTCCATGGCCGTCGCCAGGGCGGCCGCCGTCGCCAGGAGGGTGCCCCTGTACCGCCACTTCCGTGAGCTGGCCTGGGGGGAACTGGAACCGTCGCTCAGCTATCCCATGCCCCTGCCGATGGCCAACGTCTTCAACGGTGGCAAGCACGGGGGAGGCGGGCTCGAGTTCCAGGAGTTCATGGTCCACCCGATAGGTGCCAGCAGCTTCACGGAGGCCCTGCGGTGGATCAGCGAGGGTTACCAGAACCTCAAGCGCGTACTTGTCGAGAAGTACGGACCCATGGTCAAGAACGTGGGCGACGAGGGCGGCTTCTCGGGCCCGGTCGACAGGGTCGAGGACGTGCTCAATGCCGTGGTGAACTCCATGGAGGCCTGCGGCTTCACCCCCGGCAAGGACTGCGGCATCGCCCTGGACCCGGCGGCATCCGAGTTCTACGACGCTCCCACCAACCTCTACACCGTGGAGGGCAAGCCCACCACCCCGGGTGAGATGATAGACCTCTACAAGCACCTGGCGTACATGTACCCCATCACCTCCATCGAGGACGGCCTCATGGAGGAGGACTTCGTGGGCCACGCCGAGCTCACCCGGGCGATCGGCGACAAGGTCCAGATCGTGGGCGACGACCACTTCGTCACCAACACCAAGCGCCTCGAGCTCGGCATCCAGGCGGGCTCGTGCAACGCCATGCTCCTCAAGGTGAACCAGATCGGCACCATCACCGAGGCCATCGACGCCGCCCTCATGTGCTACGACAACGACTACGGGGTCGTGGTCAGCCACCGGAGCGGCGAGACCACCGACACCACCATCGCCGACCTGGCCGTGGGCCTGTGCTGCGGTCAGATCAAGACGGGCGCTCCTGCGAGGGGCGAGCGGACGGCCAAGTACAACCGGCTGCTGCGCATCGAGGACGAGCTTGGTGACCGGGCCCACTTCCACGGCAAGGGCTTCCGCGACACCTACCGGCCCTACATTCCTAAGAACTGGAACTAGCCCTGCTGATCCTCGGCATGAAACAGCACACCAACTTTGTCCAGGTAGGCAACATATTAATATGTGGTCCTCCCAATGGAAACCCAGGGGGAATCGGCAAATGCCAATGCGGAGCACCCGCCCCGTCCTGGGACTCCTGGGGCTGGGGCTGCTACTTCTTCTAGGCGCGGCCATGGTCGCGGCGGACGTGGAACCGAACGACGATATCGTGGATGCTGAAGTGATATTGGCCGAGACAAGCTTTGGCTCGGTGAACATGACCGACATCAGGGACCTTTACAAGATGGAGGTGGTTGGTGGAGACATCATCGGACTGTCCTTCAAGACATTGACATCCGGAACCCAAAACCTCCACGTGAAGGATGGTGGGAGCCGGTTGATAGCTGTCCTAGATTCCAAGGGTGGTGTGCGGGAGTCCGTCAACATCTATATCGCCTGCGAGCTGGACATGGAGTGGTGGTACATCTCGATCTCTGTTGGGGCCGAAGGGGAGGAGTCACCGGGTGAATACGAGTTCTCCCTGTACTACGATGTTCAGGACGATGGGGGGACTGAAGGTGACGCCCCATGCGACATCGGCAACGCCCTCAGGCTGGACGCCGGGGAGCACACGGGCGAGTACGGGTTCCATGACACCAAGGATGTGTACCGGGTGGTCGTCAGAGGGGGATGGACCCTGGGTCTGTGTCTTGCCTGCAGCGACCAAGCGGGTCCGATGAGGGTCCAGATCTACACAGATGACGACCTGGTCACACCCATGAAGACCATGGAGGTGTCGGACGAGGAGTCATGCTCGTGGTTGCTCCCCGCGGCCACACCTCTGGGCACGAACTGGTACATCTGTCTGGAGGGGGTCACGGGCGACACGTTTGGCGAGTACACTCTC
>JAUVRF010000441.1 GCA_030597775.1 Methanobacteriota archaeon
CACGGGGAACATCCCGACATCTATACGAACATCCAGTTCGAACGGCACGTGTCCAGCGGGAGCGGTCTCGTCCGCAGGTCGGACGGAGGACCGATGAAGCGGGTCGCCATCCTGCACTGCATCGGAAGCCGCGACAAGGACAGGGACTTCTGCAGCTCCGCATGCTGCATGATCGCCGTGGAGGAGGCCATCATGGTCCAGGAGATGGCCCCCGAGGCCGAGGTCACTCTCTTCTACATGGACATGAGGGACCAGGTACGAGATGGCCACATGTACACCAGGGATGCCCTGGAGGCGGGGGTCAACACGATCAGGTCCCGACCATCCTCTGTGGAGATCGGCTCCAAGGGCGAGCTCATCGTGGTCTTCGCCGACGAGGTCGAGGGTGTGAGGAACGAGACCTTCGACGCCGTCGTCCTACAGGTCGCACAGGTGCCGTCGACGGACATATACGAGATCGCCGACGCCGCCGGCGTGGACCTTGACACCCATGGTTTCATCGCAAGGGCTCCCGGTACCGCCACCGAGACGAGCAGGGAGGGTGTGTTCGTGGCAGGCTCGGCCGGGGGTCCCAAGGACATCCCCGATACCGTCATCGAGGCCGCATCCGCAGCAATGGAGGCGGCATTGGTGGCGGGGATCGGCGGACCCGAAGAGCATATCGCAGCAGCCTGCCCCGCCAAAGGTCAGGTACCCGCAACAGCAGTGCTGGTATGCCGATGTCACGGCGAGCTTGAGAGGACCGTCGACATAGGAAGGCTCCTCGAACACTCCGCTGGTCTTCCCAAGGTGGTATCGGCCAAGCAGGTGGACCTCATCTGCAAGGGTAGAAGCAGGGGGATCGAGGAGGCCCTCGAGGACACCGGCGCGAACCGTCTGGTCATCGCCTCCTGTCCAGACTATCAATGGCGCTCCCGCGCCCTGTCGGCAGCAGAGAGAGCAGTCGTCCAGAGGGACCTGGTCGAGTTCATAGACATGCGTGAATGGCTTGCATGGGTCAATCCCGAGGGCGAGGGCGCGACACTACGTGCCGAATCGCTGGTGGCCATGGCATCCGAGAAGGTGAGGACCGCCGTTCCAAGGGCGCCAACGAGCGCACAGGTAACCACCCCGGGCAGGGCGATAGTCGTAGGAGGTGGAGTGGCGGGCATGGTCGCAGCCCTCGACATTGCCGCCGCGGGTCATGGGGTGGACCTCGTCGAGAAGCGGGACAAGCTGGGTGGGAACGTTCTGGACATACCCTTGACGGCCCGGGGTGCCGTGGCCAAGCACCTCCTCAACGACCTTCATACCAGGGTCGACGCCGACCCGAACATCGAGGTCCTGTACAACTCGGAGCTGGTGGACGTCGGGGGTTCTGTCGGCTCCTTCCTGACGACCATCAGGGACCGGAAGAGCAAGGAAGAGACCTACAATGTGCACGGAGCCATAATCCTTGCCACCGGTGGTGCACGGAACCTCCCGAAGGAATACGGGCTCCGGAAGCTGGAGGGGGTCGTGGACCATTTCGGACTGGAGGACATGCTTGCGGAGGGCAAGACCCCGAAACGGGTCGTCATGATCCAGTGCGTCGGTTCCCGCGAGGAGAATGCCCTTCCGTACTGCAGTCGGGTGTGCTGCATCCGGGCGATACACAACGCCCGAAGGATACGCAAGGAGGATCCCGAGGCTGATGTCGTCATCCTGAACCGGGACATCGTGACCTACGGGAACCTCGAGCAGTTCTACACGATCGCGAGGGACGAGGGTATCAAGTTCATTCGCTTCTCATCGGACGACAAGCCCGTCGTCAGGGAGGGGAAGGATGCGCCACTGGCCGTTGAGGTGCACGATCCAGGGCTGGAGGACACCATCCTCCTGGACGCGGATGTGGTCGTGCTCTCCACCGGGATGGTACCGAGGCCACTGGCCGGTCTGCCATCCATGCTCCGGACCGAGGTCGACCCCCATGGTTTCCTGGCGGCTCCGAGCATCAAGTTCAGGCCCGTGGACGGTTTCCGGGACGGGATCTACGGTTGCGGTCTTGTCACGGGACCCAAGGTGGCGGAGGAGTCGATGGCCTCGGCTCACGCTGCGGCATCGCGGGCGGTCTCGATCATGCGTCGGAACGTTCTGACGGCCCGCGTGGGGATATCGACCGTCAACCTCAGAACGTGCTCAGCATGCGGTCTCTGGGTCTCCCAGTGTCCCTTCCAGGCACGTTACCTGGACCCCAAGGATGGAAAGGCTCGCGTGGACGAGGTGGCCTGCTGGGGCTGTGGCGTCTGTGCCCAGGTCTGTCCCAACGGGGCCGCGAGCATGGCGACCCGAAGCGAGCGGCAGGCCATCCACCAGGTCGACGCTGCAGTATGGCACGACTGAGATGGATAAGGATGAGGCGTCCAACCGGGCAAGGCTCATGTCAAGGATGACATCAGGATCTTTATTAGCAACGCCGTACGGGGCCATAGACTTGCCTCCCCAGGCACCATTATATATGGCTAG
>JAUVRF010000156.1 GCA_030597775.1 Methanobacteriota archaeon
GCTCCTCCAGGGAACGGGGCATCGGGAACCTCGCGGCCTCGGGAAGGGTCTGGAGCCACGCTCCGACCAGGTATCGTGCCTCCTTGGTCCCGATCTGGTTCATCATGACGAATGGTCCGTTGGCCCACCGGAGGCCTATCGTGGCGCCCAGGTCGGCGTCCTCGGTGGTGCAAACGCCCTCCTCGATCAATTGCGAGGCCACGGCGAACTCCACACCCAGTAGCCGTTTCGCCGCCAATTCCTTGGCGGCGGGGTCCACATCACCCTCCAGGTCCCACTTCTCCTCCTTCTCGAACTGGGCCTTGAGCAGGGACGACGGTGCGTAGGCCTCTCCCAGGGCGTCGTTGAGGGAGCATTGGGAATGGTAGGCGATGGGGATGCCGGTGGCGTTCATAAGGGCGAATGGTCCCATTCCGATGCCGAAGGCCTCGCAGGCTGCGGCCTCCACCTCCGGGATGTTAGCGACCTTCTCGTCGACAAGGCGGCACGCCTCGTTGAGGTAGGGGACGAAGTAGCGATTGACGATGAAGCCCGGAGAGTCCTTGCACCTTATCGGGATCTTGCCCATGATCCGTCCAAGGTCCATGAGTAGGTCCATCGTCTCGTCGGAGGTCTCGTCTCCCGCGATGACCTCGAGAAGGCGGTTGATGGCAGCCGGGTAGAAGTAATGGAGTCCGGCGAAGTTCGGACCCCTGGATGTGATCCTGGCCATCTCGGTGACGCTGAGGGATGAGGTGTTGCTCACCAGGATGGTCTCTGGAGGGCACAGCTTGTCCACCTCCTCGAAAACCTGGCGCTTGATATCCATGTCCTCGAAGATGGCCTCGATGACCAGCTGGGCACCCTCGACGGCCTCGGCCATGTCGGTAGTGCCGTGGATGGCACCGATGATGGTATCGGACTGCTCCTGGGTGACCTTCTTGCGGCGGACGCCCTCCTCCAGGGTCTTTCGGATGTTGTCGAGGCCGCCCTGCACGAAACGGTCCTCTATATCGCGAAGTGTGACCTGGTAACCCGACTGTGCGGCCCTCTGTGCAATGCCAGCGCCCATGGTCCCTGCCCCCAGGACGCATACCTTCCGGATGTCGCTCGGCCTCATTCTGCTCTCTCCCTAAACTCGGAACGGGATGTGGGGGATTGCAGGGGGAAGTAATCAATGTTTGCGGTATCACTGCATGACACGAGATAATGATATCAATAATTGAGAGGGGATGATTTAAAAAGAAACGGGGATTCTAAGGATTAACCTAACGAGTTCGGGTAAAGGATAAATAACATGAGGTGACTCCGGGGTCTCACCGGGAGGCGATCGGTATGTCTGGTGGAGCGGCCGAATCTCAGGTAAGGGACCCGATGAGGGCAGCCCAGGAGTACCTGCTGAACAGGCCCTGGTGGGAACTGGTCCTTCGTGGCCTTTTCATCATGATTTTTGGCATCATAGCCATAGCCTGGCCAGAGATCAGCCTGTGGGCCCTGATACTCGTCTTCGGGGTCTTCATCTTCGTTGAAGGGCTCTTCCAGATGGTCGCGGCCTTCTCGGTGAAGAAGGAGGACCCTAATTGGTCGCTGATGTTCATCAGCGGCCTCTTCAGCTTCATCATCGGCCTTCTTGCCATTTCATGGCCCGGCGTCACTGCCGTGGTGCTCCTGTGGCTCATCGGTGCATGGGCCATCGTTACCGGCATCAGCCAGATAGCGTACTCGGGTCAGGCCAATGCTGACGACGGCGCGCGACGCGGCCTAATGGTCGTGGGTGGCCTGATCGCCATCATGTTCGGTTTCATGGCATTCCTGTGGCCCGGTGCCACCGCCATTACCATAATCTTGATAGTAGGGTTCTTCGCGATATTCTACGGTATCCAACTCATGGTCGTTGGCTTCATGTCAAGGGGTAGATAGAAGAGAGGCAGACCAAGCTAGCGACATCTTCGAACGAAGGAACACAAAAATGTAAATAATGACTGATAACATAGGAGAATACAATTCAAGGAGGAATCTACATGGGAGGGGAAACTAGAACTGAGGCAGAGCTTGAAAAGGCGAAATCGATCGACAAGATGATCATGGCAAGACCATGGTGGGAGATGGTACTTCGAGGTATCCTGCTCCTTGTCCTGGGTGTCATAGCCATGGTCTACCCGGACATCACCATTGGGATCATCGTCCTTCTGTTCGGTGCTTTGATACTCATCGAGGGTATCTTCCTGGTCATAGGCTCGATAGCGGTCAAGGCCGAGGACACGATGTGGGTGGTCCTGCTGATAGGTGGCATAGTCAGCATCGCCCTGGGCGCCATGATACTGGCATGGCCAGACCTGACGGCCCGCGTGGTCCTGTTCCTGATAGGCGCTTGGGCGCTCATCGTCGGTCTTATCAACCTCATGTGGGCACTCAAGGTCCGAAAGCACGAGGAGGTCACCGGCAAGGGCGTGCACGCCTTCTTCGGCATAGTCGGCATCGCATTCGGTATCATCGCCATTGCATGGCCCAAGGAGACCGCCGTGACCATTGTGGTCATCATCGGCATCTTCATTGCGCTAATGGGCATCCTGCTGGTCATCGCAGGCTTCATGGCCCGGAAGGAGCAGAAGATCGAGTGACCGGCCCATAACGGGCCGGCGATTTTCATATGCTGTAGCGAAAGCTAGATAGAAGCATCAGAACATGCCATAGATGTAGGAAGCCATGGGAGGTGTCCAGTGATGATGGGCAAGTTCAGACAAGAGCTCGGGCGTGTGAGAGGCCAGGTATCCATAGCCATCGGAATGGCAGCTGCGCTGATAATCATCGGAACCTTCTTGTTCCACCACTTGATGGATTGGACCTGGGAAGAGTCGTTCTACTTCTCAGTGGTCACCCTGACAACGGTGGGTTACGGTGATCTGACGCCTGATACGGGATTTCAGCGTATAGTGATAGCGATCTACGTTCTCATCGGAGTAACGATCTTCGTGACCGCCATAAGCATCATTGGCTTGAATGTGATTGAGAAGAGGCAGACGGAACTCGCTGGTAGGATGACGGAACGTAATCAGAGGCTCCATATACGGGTTCTCGAACTAGAGGAGAAGATCGAGAAATACAAAACCGACCGTGAGAGGTCAAATACCGAAGAGGAGCCATCACCCGAGGAGCAAGAGGTCACTTGAGGGAGGTCAGTTCCCTCTCGAGGGCCTCGATCCCATCCTCCAGCTCCTCTATCTGAACGATATGGCTGATGGATGTGGAATGGGCGGGGATGTTGCTCTCGAGCTCAGCGATCTCGGCCCGCAGCTCCTCGATCCTCGCGACGATATCCTCCCTTTCGGACATGCTTGCATCACTCCTTCCAAGATGACGATACCGTTCCTCTGGCCCTCAATCCGGTGCCGTGGCCGTGAACCTGAAGAACACGCGACCGTCCCCGCAATCGTAGGTCTTGAACCACAGCTTATCACCGATGGCCAGGTCCTCGTACTTCGCGTCGTCCACCCGGGTGAAGAGGAGCATGTGGCCATGGTCGCCCATGTCCAGTCTAACGATGGCGATCACGAATGGCAGGTCGTTCTCGAAGCCCAGTGGCGCTCCCAGCACCATGGCGGTGTGGGCATAGATGGTGCCCTCCTTGGGAAGGTCGATCCATTCCATGGTGTCGGCGTTGCAGTGGGGGCAGACCACACGGGGCTGCCACAGTATCTCGCCACACGAGGAGCACCTGGTGGTGGTGAGCCTTCCCTCCCGCAGGTGGTCGTAGAATCTATGGATCCGGGTGTCGTCCGGACCCTCCTGGGGAAGGAAATCGAGGATGAAGGGCACGCAGTCCTTCTCCACCATCAGGCATCCCTCCCGTAGATGGTGATGTGGTGGGCATTGGCCGCCCCGGAGAGGTTGTGGCAGAGCGCCACCTCGGCCCCGGTCACGTTCCTCTCCTCTGGCACCTTCGACTGGAACTGCCACAGCACCTCGACGGCCTGGCCGACACCGGTGGCGCCCAGGGGGTGCCCTGTGCCAAGAAGGCCTCCACGGGTGTTGCACGGGACCTTGCCCCCCATGTCCGATTGACCCTCCTCGATGTACTTGCCCCCCTCGCCTCTCGGGCAGAGGCCGATGGCCTCGTACTCGATGATCTCGGATATCGTGAAGCAGTCGTGGAGCTCCGCGAAGTCCAGGTCCTCGGGGCCGATGCGGGCGGTCCGGTATGCCTCCTCCGCGGCCATGGTGAGGGGTGGCCATTTGGTGATGTCGCCCAGGTTCGTCACGTTGTTGCCCTGGACGCCCTGGCCGAAGCCCTTGATGTAGGCTGCCTGGTCCGTGAAATCCCTGGCACGCTCGGGGCTGGTGACCAGCACGGCGGCAGCACCGTCCGTGATGCCCGAACAATCAAGGAGTGTGAGGGGTGGCGCGACGACGAGGGAGCCCAGGATCCTCTCGATGGAGAACTCCTTCTGGAAGTGGGCGTAGGGGTTGGTGGTCGAGAAGTGGTGGTTCTTCTGGGAGACCATAGCCATCTGCTCGCGGGTGGTGCCGTACTCGTGCATGTGCCTCTGGGCCACCATGGCGAAGAACGGGGGCGCCGAACCACCCTGGACGCCGTCCCACTCGCGGTCAAGGACGCAGGCCATGCTGGTCTGGCTCTCTGCCATGGGAGCCGCGTTCATCTTCTCAACGCCCATCACCAGGGCGACCTCGGAGACGCCTGCCGCCACGTGCGCGGCCGCGGCCTTGATGGCCATCTGGCCCGATGCGCAGGCCATCTCGGTCCGCATTATCGTCCTGGGACTGAGGCCCAGCTGCTCGGCCACCATGGGTGCCGTGTGGGCCTGGAACACGAACCGCTCCGGGTCGGCCGCACCCACGAAGAGGGCGTCAACGTCCTTACGGTCAAGGTTCTCCACACTGTCGAAGAGGGCCTTTCCAGCCTCCTGGACCAGCTCCTTCCATGTGGCCTTTCGAACACCCCAGCGGGTGAGTCCAGCAGCCACCACCGCGGCCATCGCCATGTCTCATTCCTCCTTTATCTCCTGCTCCCTAGCAATTTCCCTTGCGATCAATGCAGCTCCCAGTGCTCCGACCAGCTGCGGTTCGGGTGGGACCTTGACTGTGGTCCCCGTCTCCCGTTCCATGATCTCCGCTACGATGGGATGGTATGCGACCACTCCCCCCGTCATCACCACGGTACCCCTGAGCTGTGACATCTCGGTCACGCGACGGATCACGGATTCGTATGCCCCGAGCACCAGGTCCTCCAGGGGTTCGCCCGCCCGTATGCGGGACAGCATCTCAGTCGAAGCGAACACCGTGCAGTAGCTGTTGAGAGGGGCAGCCCTCTTGGAGCTTCGTGCCAGCTCGTCCAGCTTGTCAATGGGGACCTCGAGTCGTCGGGA